>DATBYX010000073.1:0-3693 GCA_036513475.1 Xanthobacteraceae bacterium
CGGTAATATTTGGCCGCCGTTCACCGCCGCCGCGCGTTCTCTCGCCCGTTGCCCATCTTCGAATCGCTGCTCGCGGTCATACAAATTTGCCAGCATAAGCCAATCGTCGGAGCTCGATGGCCTCAACCTTACTGTCTCTTCGGCGAGCGAGACAGCGCGCGGCAAATCTCCCAGAGCTTCCCAAGCCGCGGCGCGTCCGTGTGCCAGGTCCGCGAAGAACGCGTTGGGGCCGGTTGTTGTCTGCTGCGGTGGCAAGCCGGCAACTGCCCTGTCAAACGCCTGCAGAGCCATTTGCGGGCGGTGCGCGGCAAGGTCGGCGTAACCCAATGGAAGCAACACTATCGCCGGATAGGGCAAGAGTTCGCTTGCGTGTTCCAAAGCGTCGATCTCTTCCATCAACCGGCCTGCCCGGTGATAGATCGCCCCCAACCTCGACCAGGTGGATCCGTTTGGCTCAAGCGCCACCGACAACAGGTATTCCTGTTCGGCTTCACCGAAATTACCCGCCTGCTCCAGCAAATTCCCGCGCAGGAAGTGAACGAAGGCGCTGTTTGGGAAAATAGCCAGTGCCTTTTTTGTTGCCTCGAACGCCTCGGAGTCTCGACCCAGTACTTTCAGAACTGCAGCTGCGTTTGCCCATCGATTGAAGGCCTGGGTCGAATTTCCTTGTGGAGTAACTGCAGGCAACGGGGTGGTGGCACACTGGATCTGCAGCCGCTCGATCAGTCCTTCAGTCTCCGGCGTTCGCCGCACAAAAACCGCAGAGACCTCATCCAGGTACACCGGCCGCCAGGCGTCACTGGTGCAGAACTGCCGCAATACCGGGAAGAGACGCAATCCGTTGTTGCGTCCCAGCGGGACGAGGATGGCATTGATGCCGCGATCCTGCGCCTCCCGCTGCCACGCCGATGAATCGGGTTGAGACCTCATTAATATGACGTTTCGTTCGATCAATTTCGGACCGAATGGAATGGTGCGGCCATCGATGTAGTCGAGATACTTCGGGCCCAGGCGCCAAACAAAATATCCGCCATCGTTGTAACTGTTGAATATTTGCCCTGGTATGTTCTCGCGCTCGATAAATGCCGCCGCTCGCTCCGGGAACCACCACGACAATCCGGGGCCGAACGACCCCAGCTCATCGCCGCTCGCAAGATAGCGGCGATCGCTGATCAAATCGGCCGACCGGAGGCCCGCAAGCGCGATAGCGAACAATGCCACGCCGATGGCGAGGCCCGAGGAACACCTGATCGATCGGACCCTTGCCTCCTTGACCTTCTGAGGCAACCCGGCAAGTGCCGATGCCAGTACAGCGCCCCCCACGACCACCGTCACAACCCCGAAGAGCGCCTCGAAGCGGATATGCCGGGCGGAAATTGCCGCTGCGCCGCTCACCAAGACCGCGGCTCCGAATTCTCTTCGCAAGAGAGCAACCGGCACGGCTACCGCGGCGATCAAAAGCATCAGGTAGAAAGCACCGGTCGGATCGCGCAGGGACAACCCCAGCGACATCACGGTCCAGTTCAACGACGCCGAGGCCCACTCGGACGTCCACAGCGTCAGAGTGTCCATGGCGCTTGTCTGGCGGTGCACGGCGCTGAAAATTCCCCAGCCCCATGGGTTTACCAATGTCGCGCCGCAGGTCGCAATCAGCCAAGGCCAGGAGCTGCGCAACCGTTCCGCCGCTGCCTCGCGTCGCTCCCGCCACACCAGCTCCAAGGCTTCCATCAGTACGTATGCCGCAATCAGCGCCAACCCTGCGACAAACCCCAAGTGGAGGTTCACCCAGGCGATCATCAATATCGGCAAGAGCCACAACCGGGCGCTGCCGCTCTGATGCTTCTGCCAAAGCAGCCCGAGAAAGGCCGCGAATAGCACCACTGAGAACAGGTCTGCCCGCGACCCCGTGCGGATTGCGATCATCGGGACGGCCAAAATCGCCAGAACGGCGGAAATGACCGATCCTCCCCGTAGCATCAGGGCTACTGTCCCAGCGCAGGCCGCCGCCTGGAGCCACGACAGAAGCGTATAGCCCCCGAGGAGATACGCACCGTAGAAAAGCAGACCCGAGCCGACCGGATAGACCCAGGGCTGTCCTTGCGCGGTGTACGAGAAGACGTCAGTCGACGGGATTTGGTGGTGCTGAACTATCCAGCGCGCCGTGGCCAGCTGCCATCCCAGATCAGTTACAGTCAGGGTGCGCAGGCCGGCCAGGAACCCATACCCGACGGCAACCAGGCTGAGAATAATAAACACCTGCGTCGCAAGCCCGGATCGCCGCCTCGGCTCTTGCGATTCTCTCACCTTTTTGCGCTCCTCATGCACAACAACCACGTCACTCGCCGTGAAGTGTGCGCGGCCGGCGACGAGATGGAGCTCGAATTGGCATGAATGGGATACCTACGCGGCTGCGCATTCCGCAGCAAGGCCGGTTCGAAGGTATGAACCCGACATTCCCCGGATTCGGCGCGGTTGTGGGGCCAAGGATCGCGCCTTGGACCGTCATGGGCAACGGTAAATCGCGCACCGCGTGCGCCGCAAGAGTCGAACCAATCAGTTGACTGCGCCGAGGCGCTGAAAACGCGCAGCTTTGCCTGCATCGAGGCGCACCTTTTGCCGTCGTCGTTTGTCGCATCTGGCCCCGCGCCTCATGCTGGCGCGGACGGTGTCCCCAACCGGGTGATCAGCGACAGGATTTCCTGGAACATCTGTCGTTGCACCGCGACCTCGACCATCTGGAGGTGACGTAGCGGCCATGGCTGACGACCTTCGCGGCCGATCTTGCTTTGCTTCTCCCGCAAACTCGTCAGGGACCACAGCTCCGCTACCGCGGGCATCGCCAGGGTTCGCATGAAAGTTGCCAAGGTTGTAGGCCAGGGCATGCAACCGAGGGCGAACGGCGTCGGCAGCGAAGAAACGGCATGACAGGCGCGCGCCTAATTCTACCTATACGATTCTGAATTGGACACTAAGGTCTTACGTCTCTTCGGGAAGATCACCTCTTTGCCGGAGGTGTACAAGCGACAAAACAGTTCACTTGCAGTCCGAGCTATTGACGGATGAAAGTATCTCAATAAGAAGACCGTTAAGAGGGCCAGACACGCAAGCGCACTCGCTTCGACGATGTCAATAATAATCAAACACCCGACATAAGTGCTCCCAAGTTTGTAATTTCCTATCGTTATCGAAAGGACAGCAAGGAACAGAAACATAGCCAGCACCGAATAGTGCTGGATATATAGCTTTTTGTGTGGGGCCTCGTTGTTGACGCCATTTTGCGAAAGCCAATTCTCCCACGAAAGCGCTGGCTTGCTTACCATACCGACGTATTCACTGACAATCAATTCATGTTTCACCAAAAATGAGCCAGCCCTATACATCCTAGCCACCTCCCCGGCCCAAATCATGACGATGAAGAAAATTGTTGTGGGAATTAAAATCAGAAAAATTCCTGCGTCTACCATCACCAACCCTTCCTTGTCGATGATGCTAAGTCCTGCGGTCAATATTAACACGACCGCGGTAACACCGTAACTTAATATGGTATTTTGTACTTTCATCGAGTCAAGACTTTCGGTCCTTAATGACTTATATTCCTCTATCGCTGCATATACCCAACCATCTATTTGCAGATATTCTCTTGTCGGAGCTGGCGTCGAAGGTGGGGTAAACGGCGCCGCCATTGGTACAGAT
>DATBYX010000074.1:0-3872 GCA_036513475.1 Xanthobacteraceae bacterium
CTAGCGGCCGTGATCGATACCGCTGTCACCCTCCGGCACGAAGGCGCCTGGCGGCGTGTGTCGGGGATCGACGTAGGCATGGTAGAGCGCATCGCACATCGCCCAAAGCACTGAGCATTTGAATTCGAGCGCCCCCAGCACTTGCTCTTGCTGGTCCGGGGTGTACGCCTGACGCTTTACATAGTCGAGCGCGAAGTCGGCGTCGCGGGCAGCTTGCGGCGGGCGCTTGTCGAAATAAGCAAGCGTCTCGCGTGTGACGAAGGGATAGCTTGCCAGCATCCCGTCCACGCGCTCGCTGATGATTTGTGGCGAGAACAGCTCGGTAAGCGATGAGGCAATTGCTTCCAGCAAGCTCTTTTCGCGCACGAAGCGCACATAAGCATCAACTGCAAAGCGCGTCGCTGGAAGAATTCCGTAGAGCGAGGTGACGTAGTCTCGTTCGAGCCCAAGGCCGTCTGTCAAATGCAGCCAGCGCGAGATGCCGCCGTCGCCTTCGCTCTGCCCGTCGTGGTCGACCAGGCGCGAGCGCCACTCGCGCCGCACCGCGGCGTCCTCGCAGCGTGCGATCAGGCTTGCGTCCTTGATCGGGATCATCGACTGGTAGTAGTAGCGGTTGAGTGCCCAGGCCTGCACCTGGCCCTTGCTGCACTGACCGCCGTGCAGCAGCTTGTGGAACGGGTGCAGGCGGTGATAGCGTCGCGCCCCGATGTCGCGTAACGCGCCTTCCAGCTCCGCCGGCGTGAGGAGCTTCACAGCAAAATTTCCATCCCGTCCTCGGCCACCTCCCAGCCAGCCGCTGCGACGCGAGCACGCTCAGGCGAGCCATCGACCAAGAGTGGATTGGTATTGTTGATATGAACGAAGATGCGCCGGCTGGAGAGGCCAGCCAGCGCTGCGAGCGAGCCGTCCGGACCGTTGATCGGCAGGTGACCCATGCGGCGGCCGGATTTTTTGCCCGTTTCGGTGCGGATCATCTCGTCATCCGCAAACAGCGTGCCGTCGAACAACAGCACGTCGGCGCGCGCAAGCCGTTCACGCAGCACGGGCGTTACCGCTGCCGCGCCCGGCACATACGCAATGCGCGAGCGGCCATCGCACAGCTCCACTCCGACATTGGCGCCGGTTTCGCTCTTAATGTCGGGATCGTCGCCTTCAAGATAGAGCGGCAGCTTGCCCGGCACGATGAACAGCTCGGCCTCGATACCGGACGCGAGCGCAAACCGTTCGCCCGGGGTGATCGCACGCCGCGTCACCACATCGGTGGAAAGCACGCCGAACATCGGGTTGTCGGAGATTGCCGCAAGCGTCGCTACCGTGGCGTAGAGCAAAAAGGGCGAGCGCTCGCGCAGGCTGAGCAGGCCCGCCGTCTGGTCGATCTCGGCGCCGGTGAGTACGACTGCGGCAATTGGGCTTGCGCGCGCAGCCTCGCGCGGATGCAGCTGCGGTGTCGCCTGAATTTGCGCGCGCAGATCGGGCGAGGCATTGACCAGTGTCCAGCGACGGCCGTCGCTGGTTACGGCTAGGCTCGCCTGCGTGCGCGGACGTACGCGCTTGTCGCCAGCCCAGGCCAGCCGGCACACGTCGCAGTTACAGTTCCATTGCGGAAAGCCACCCCCCGCCGCCGCACCGAGCACGATGGCGGTTAATCCCATTCAATGGGCAGCAGTGAAGAGGATCAGAATTCGGCCGGCAGGTAACCGTTGATCTCAAGACCTATGCAGATCTCGACGAGCGTGGGGGTGGTCCAGGCCATGGCGTTCCTCTGCACATGTCTCACGGGCATGATTCAACTCCGGCCCGGGTATCATAAACATAAGTCGGGTTCCAGGGCAGCGCAAGACAGGAAGATTGACACGGAGTGTCGGTAGGGTACCGCGCGAAGACGTGGATGCGCGGGGCCGGGTACTGCTGTTCGAGCGGTTGGTTGCCAGCTACTCTCGGCCTCCATGCACCGATTGCGCGTGCATCCACTAAGCCTTTTCCTCCTACAGGATCAAAACCATGAAAACGCATTACACCATCGCCCTCTCCATCTGCGCAGGAGTTGCAATTGGCGCTGGGGCCGTTCAAGCGCTGCATGCCCAGGCTAAGCCCCCCGCATATGTCATCGCAGAGATCGACGTCATCAACCCGGGTCCTTACGACAAGGAGTACGTGCCGCCCGCAGCGAAAGCGATTGCGGACGGAGGCGGTAAATACGTCGTTCGCGGAGGCGATACAGCAGCCTTTTTCGGTGAGCCGCCCAAACCGCGCATTGCCGTGATGGTCTTCGAGAGCATGGAAAAAGCCCGCGCAGCGTTCGATTCTTCGGCCTACAGGGAAGCCAAGAAGGTGGGAGACAAATACGCTAAGTTCCGCGTTTATGCCGTCGAAGGCTTGCCGCAATAGCGCTCAGACCCGCCGAGCCGGGGCGGCGTCATCATCAGGCACCTAACTCCGTAGATCACCAAATCCGCTTGGGAGGCAAGCTGATGCGAGTTCATGCACTTGTGCACACGCTCATCTCTACCACGCTGACATCGATCGTGTTGGCGGGTCCCGGCCCAATGGCAAGGGCAGAAGATCTGCCGTCCTACATGGCACCGATCTCTGGTCGCACAGTTTCCAGCCCGGCCGAGACCGCGGTGAAAAACGTTTTGGCCCTCAATACCGGCATGTTCGAGCTCTACGACAACGCTGCCAAGATCTTCGAGCGGAACATTCTTGCCAAGCATCCCGTCATTCTCGGCTTGTTCTCGGGGGCGGGAGGCAGGTTTATTCTTTATCGCCCCGGCATGGCACCGCTCGAGGCGCCATCGGTGCCGCTCGTCTATCAGCTGCTTAAATCGATTGACCACAGCACCATGGCGCTGGCCCAGGTCGTGGGGCCCTATCTCGATAATCCCGCCGATCAGTCATGGCGCGCCCCGATGCTCGCCTATCGTGCCCGGATGGAGTCAGCCCTGGACGGCCTGGACGAGACACCGATGCCGCCGGACTGGCGGGACAACGATCGTATTGTTCTGCGCAACAACATCGCGTTCATGGACGATTGTTTCGCAAGCCGCTCCGTCTCCTTCGCCGCCTTGCAGGCATTCACCAAAAAGCAGGCGCCGCACCTGAAGCTGGACGTGGAATGGGCGGCGCAGACTCAGGTCGCCCACTGGATGCAAGTGCTCGCGGACTGGAAAAAGAAGCTCGGCGATGATTGGGCGAAGACCTACGCAGCCAGCAACACGATCTATGCCACGCGTCAAAACAACGTCTTGTTCACCGTGCTGGCGCAGTTTTTCGGGCCGGAGGCCATGAACGACCGGCTGGTCCTGATCGAGACCCTTTCCTTCACCACGTCGCCCGACGAGATGATGGAGGCTCTCACCCGTATCATCGCGGACCGCTCCGATGGAGCGCTGTTCTTCGGCAATTACCACATGATGGACTACGAGCTGATGGGCGGCGATGCGCGCGTCGCAATCGCCGCTGAAAGCGCCAAGCTCGGGATTAAGCCGTTCCTGCCTCCAGCGGTGCCGTTCGATTCAAAGCAGTGGCCGATGCGGATAACCCCGGGGCCCGGACCCGCTTCCCTCGCCGATCTTCCCTGAGCTGACACCGAGTCTGCGGGTACCACAGCGCGTTCCGGTGAGATTGATGCACAACGGTGCCGCAGATTCGGTCGCTCCCTCTCCCCGCCCCAAGAGCGGGGAGAGGGAGTTCGGCCGAGTCTGTGACACCCTTGTGCTAAAATATCATCGAAACGCGCTACAGTCGGTGAAAGTGTCATCGAGCGAGGCATCCGAACATAAGTCAGTCCGTCGATTAGCGCCCGTCCTTCGGTGGGTCTTTGCTTTTGGGCACCCACGTGTAGCCCTTGGCCCGCAGCTTGTCCGCCAGCG
>DATBYX010000075.1:0-3606 GCA_036513475.1 Xanthobacteraceae bacterium
GCTGCGGTTGGTCAACCCGCGGGACGGCTGGCCCAATATTCACGCCCATCGTGCGGCTTCCGGCGCTGATCGCATTCTCGATCAGTCGGTGCTTTATCAGAGCGTGCAGGCGGCGATTGCCGACTGCACCCTTGTTTTGGCAACGACCGCACGGGCGCATGATCAGGCCAAACCCGTGCTCAGCCCGCAGGAGGCTGCCGCATTGCTCGCCCCGCGCGTCGCTGGAGGTGAGACCGTGGCCGTCATGTTTGGGCGAGAGCGCTATGGGCTGCAGAACGAGGAGATCGCGCTCGCAGACCGGATCGTCACGTTCCCCGTGAATCCGGCCTTTGCGTCGCTCAACCTGGCGCAGGCCGTAGCCTTGATGGCCTATGAATGGTTCAGGCTCGCCTCCGGTGGCGCGCTTCCCTTCACGATGCCGCGTAAATCGCAACCTGCCGGCAAGCAGCAGATCGAGGCCTTCTTCAGCAATCTGGAAAGGGAGCTCGATGCGATCGAATATTTCCGGCCGCTCGACAAGCGCGCGACCATGCTCGTTAATCTGCGGAATATCTTTGCCCGCATGCAGCCAACGCAGCAGGACATCCAGACATTGCACGGCATCGTCATGGCCTTGAGCGAAGGCCGCAAGGGACCCGCGCGCGGCGGCGTTCTGGACAGCGAGGAAGCAAGGACGCTGCGTGCCATCCTGGCGGAATACGGCGAGAAGGCGGTACCGGGCGAGCGCGGGCCGGTGCGGGGGCTCGCCCGGCTGCTGCGTCGAAATCCCACCGACGCCGAACGCACGCTCTGGGCCGGGCTCACCAACGACCGGCGATTTGCCGGAAAAGGATTCAAGCGCCAGGTACCTGTGGGCGCCCACATCACCGATTTTGTTTCGTTCCCGCTGCGCATCGTCATCGATCTCGTGCCTGCGGGCGAAAGCAGCGCCGCCGCGATCGCGCGCAGCTCGCGCGGCCAATGGCTGCGGGAGCGCGGCTATCGGGTTGTGGAAGTGGCTGCGCCGAGTGTGGAGAGCGATCTGACGGAGGTGCTCGAGCGTCTCGCACAGGAGCTTGCTAAGGGGTGAGGGGGGCGTGTCCCGGGCGCAGTGCAGCATGAGCAGCGCATCTACGGTCTATTCAGCTGCGCACCCTGACTGCGCTGCTCATGATGCGCTGCAGAACCGGGACCGCACAAGCTCTGGCGCTTTCCTGCTCGAAGCTTGTGGCGGTCCCGGATCAGCGGCGCACCGCTTCGCGCACTCTCAGGTCGGAGACAGTGCAACGGCTGGTGCATGCGCTCGCGCTGCGCCGCATCCGGGACACGGGCCGCGCTTTTAGCCGCCAAGCGCTTTCAAGGCCGCTGCCGCTCCGGCGCGCAGGAATGCCATGTCGCTGCCGACGGCGAGAAAACGTATGCCGCGCTTGCCGAGCGTCACCGCACGCTCGGCAGTGTGACAATAGGCTCCCATGATCTTGCCGGCCTTGTTGGCGGCCGCGATGATCTGCTCGAGCTTGCGCTCGACCTCGCCGGCCATGGGATCGACATTGGCGCCCTTGCTGAGTGCGATGGAGAGATCGGCGGGTCCGAGAAACAGTGCGTCAATTCCCGGCGTCGCCGCTATCGCCTCGACGTTGTCGAGAGCGGTTTGCGTCTCGATCATGGCGAACGTAAGCGTGAGCTCGTTGGCCTCGCGCAAGTAGACCTTCTGGTCCGGCATATGGGCGAGAGTGGTGGCGCGATGCGGACCCCAGCTTCGTTCCCCCAGCGGCGGGAATTTGGCAAAAGAGACATAGGTGCGCGCGTCTGCGGGTGTGTTGATCATCGGCGCGATAATAGCCTCAGCCCCGAAGTCGAGCGCGCGGCTCGCAGTCGCAAACTCCCCTACAGGAACCCGCACGATCGGCGCCGCGCCCCCGTGGCGGACCTGCGCGATGGCCGTCACCATCGAGGCGATATCCCACAAGCCGTGTTGCCCATCCAAGGTGACGGCCGCAAATCCCTCGCGCCCGACCAGCTCGGCCACGATCGGACAAGCCAAGCCACACCATCCGCTGTACACGGTTTCGCCGGTGCGCAACCGGCGTGCGAGCGAGAAGGCGGAGGTTGGCATGGATCAGCCTCGAGGTTGGGAGGAGCAGGCGGACACCGGCACGACCGACACGCGGCTCACCCGGTTTTTTTGACTTCGGCCACCGCCTTGGCCATCAACTCGTCCATGGTGTGCCGGATCTGATGATCCGATTGATTGACGGCTTTGGCGTCGAAGTCCTGGCGAATCTTGCGGAACACGTCATCGTCTCCAGGCTCTTCAAAATCGGCCATCACAACCTCCTTCGCGTAGGCATCGGCTTGCGCTCCGGAAAGTCCGAGCTTCTCGGCGGCCCACAATCCGAGGAGCTTGTTGCGGCGCGCGCTGGCCTTGAACTTCAGCTCCTCGTCGTGCGCGAACTGCTTCTCAAAACCCTCCTCACGCTTGTCGAACGTGGTCATGCTTGCCTCGCCATTGCTTCTCGGGTCGCGCGCCGGTCTGAGCCTCACCCCGGATGACATGCTTCCGGCCGTGCCTCGATCAGTTCCTTCAATCTATCGCACGGGCTGTCCCACCTGCATAATGGCTGGAGATGCGCAACGCAATTGAACTGATTCGCCCCATTCGCTTCGCCGGTGCAAGAGGCTGGGACACGATTGTGCTGCGCGAGCGCATCGGCTACTTTGGCGCTGTGCAACGCGTAGCATGGTCACGGTCACAGTCGCTCCACCGCGGGCATTGCCTTTACACCGGAGCCTGGGCATCGAGATGGACATCAACAAACCACGGTACACGCCTATGAGCCGCCGCCGCCGCATTTATGAGGGCAAGGCGAAGGTTCTCTATGAAGGACCAGAGCCCGGAACGCTGATTCAGCACTTCAAGGACGATGCGACTGCCTTCAATGCGAAGAAGCACGAGATCATTGAAGGCAAGGGCGTCCTCAACAATCGCATATCCGAGTACGTGTTCCAGCATCTCAATGACATTGGGGTGCCGACTCACTTCATCAAACGGCTCAACATGCGGGAACAGTTGATCCGGGAAGTCGAGATCATTCCGCTGGAAGTGGTCGTTCGCAATGTCGCGGCCGGCTCACTGTCCGAACGCCTCGGCCTGGAAGAGGGCACCCAGCTCCCGCGCTCCATCATCGAGTTCTATTACAAGAACGACAAGCTCGGGGATCCCATGGTGTCC
This sequence comes from Xanthobacteraceae bacterium, assembly GCA_036513475.1. GTDB lineage: Bacteria > Pseudomonadota > Alphaproteobacteria > Rhizobiales > Xanthobacteraceae > VAZQ01. The sequence continues at coordinate 3,212 of DATBYX010000075.1, forward strand.
GAGGAGCACATCACCGCGTTCGGCTGGGCTACGCCGCAGGAAATCGACGATGTCATGGCGCTTGCCATTCGCGTCAATGATTTTCTCTCCGGCCTGTTTCTCGGGGTCGGCATCAGGCTGGTCGACTTCAAGATGGAGACAGGGCGTCTGTGGGAAAACGATCTCATGCGCATCGTCGTTGCTGATGAGATCTCGCCCGACTCATGCCGGTTGTGGGACATCAAGTCGAACGACAAGCTCGACAAGGACCGTTTCCGGCGCGACCTCGGCGGATTGCTCGAGGCCTATACCGAGGTAGCGAGGCGGCTTGGGATCATGAGCGAGGGTGAACGGCCGCAGGGCAGCGGCCCCATCCTGGTAAAGGGGTGATCCTTTCGACCGGCTCAGTTTACGCA
>DATBYX010000076.1:0-5993 GCA_036513475.1 Xanthobacteraceae bacterium
TTTGACAGCTTGGTAAGGCCCCACTTGTCGTCAGCCCTGTCACGGCGCGGCACCGGCAGCCACGGCACGGGCCTCGGCCGCCAGCCCACCCTCACGGAGCATGGCCGGACTATCCCGTTACCGGGGTAGAACCATCACTAATCCTTTGCGATGGTCCGTTGCTACCGCCAGCAACTCCTCAATAAAGAGCTGCGCAACTGCGCTCAGGGTACGATTCTTCAGTGTCAGGATGGCGATCGGTTGCGCTTTGGCGCGCAAATCAAATGGCAGCATTTTTATCGGCCATTGCTGCGTGGCGGTCCGAAGCACCGACGTCGGAAACAGGGATAGAAAGCGCCCCGTCGCGAGAAGGTGCATGCGCAGGACAATCGACCCGGCGATCACTCTTCTCGACGGGGGTTTTAGACCCTCTGTTTCAAACATTTCCTGCAATAGGTTGTTGATAACGAGACTTGGAGGAATCGTCCAGGGTTCGTTTTCCAGTTCTGCAAGGCTGATATTCGAAGCTTGCGCCCAGCGACTTCCTTTTCCCGCGACTACGAAGTGTGGATCATCGAAGAGTACCTTGATGTCGAAGATGTCGCTAACAAAGCTCTTGGGCACCCTTGTGACCACGAGGTCAACGCTGCGATCCTGCAACTCCCGATATTCCAGCGTCATGGTATTCGGTTGAAAAACACAAACAACGATTTGCGGATATCGACGTGATAACTTGTCGATCGCGGTTGGCAGCAACCATTCGGTCAGAAATTCCGGGATCGCAATTCGCAACTCTCCTACCGTCGGGTCCGCCAGAAATTCAATATCCTTGATTGCTTGCTGCAACTCGTCGAATATGACGTGGCCACGCTTAAGAAGCGTTTCAGCATAAATTGTGGGTTCGATGCCCTGTGGGGTCCGGTCAAGGAGACGGACACGAATTGCGTCCTCTAGGTGTGCAATCGACTCCGATACGGCCGATTGGGACATTGCGAGATGCGATGCCGCCTTTGCCATGCTACCCCAGCGCACGACGGTGGACAGGACGTGAAGATCGCGCAGCGTGACACGGCGGCCGATCCGACTTTCCCAGTCTGTCGTGCGGGTCATCGGAATTACCGATAGCGTTAGCGCCTATTCGCGATTCTCTTTATTTCCCATTCGAATTACTCTCTGAGAAATTGCCGGCAATGATGTCAGTTCACATGCTGTTCGGCAAGGGGCGAACGCTTGTAAGCCGAGGCCTGAAGTTTGTGGGACAAAGGCGCCATATTCTACTTGATACGAGCGCGGCGAGGCGCTTGTCGGTCGGACTGCTCACGGTCGTGTTGCTAATAGTCGTCTTCGCAGGTTTCCTCTCTGAGGCTAATCTGGCTGGCGTCGCCTTGATGTATCCTCCTTATCCTTGATGGGCGCATCGGTGACTTAATTTATGGTCAAAGATTCGGTTTATCGGGGGAGGCCGACGAGCAACTTATCGATACCAAGGGCAACTATCTGCATCGCCAAATCTCTTTCAGCGATGTAATTCCGCCCTCGATTACTTGGATTTTTACCAAATGCACTCCAATCCAACAGGTGCGAGTTGACCCCCCTCCACTACGTCGTTCGGATCAGCAGAAGGGCCAGCTAGCGGAGCAAGCGACGCGCTCGGCCCTTCCCGCGGTGCTGCGACGGCGTTCGTGAGGTAGATCACGCTTCAGGAGTCGATCGTGGTCTAAGCTTGGAGGTGAGCTGGTAGGGCAGTCCATGATCGAGAACGATCGAAACTCGCGATTCTCAGAAGTCGTCCTGCCCCACCTGTCGGATGCGCTGACCACCGCGCTTTGGCTGACCGGGGACCGCGCTGATGCGGAGGACGTCGTCCAGGAGGCCTGTCTCAGGGCTTTTCGTGCGATCGCTACATTTTCCGGCGGCAATACGCGCGCCTGGGTGCTCGCAATCGTGCGCAATACCGCCTATTCGTGGCTCCACAAGAATCGTCGATCGGAGCTTATACCGGTCGATGACCTCGATGCCGATGACCGTGTCCAGGCAGAGCGTGGCGCCAATGTCGAGGACTTGATCTCGGTGAACCCCGAAATCGACCTCGTCGCGAAAGCCGAGGAGGCTCACCTGCGCGCGCAGATTGAAAAGCTACCGCCCGAATTCCGTGAAGTGCTGGTATTGCGCGACATTCAGGGCCTTGAGTATCGCGAAATTGCGAAGATCACTTCGGTGCCGGTGGGGACGGTGATGTCTCGTCTCGCGCGCGCCCGCCGCCGCTTGATAAGCGCTCTTGCTCAGGAGCCCCGTTCCGACTCTGCGCCCTTAGGGGTAAAGGCCCTGCCCGCTGCCGCCCTCAGGATTGTAAGACCGACCTCTTAGCCTAAGACTGTTCGGTCGAAGCCAAGCTGACATGCCTTGGCTCAGCCGGGCGCAGACTGAAACAGTCTGGCGAATTCTTCGAGCTCCCTGGCATTGAGGTCGGAAACTGCCCAGTAGGTAATCTGGTCACTGCTCCAGCTCACGACGTTGTATCCGTTGACCGAGCGGGTGGTCATGGCCTGGGCCAGGCTGCTCGATGTCGGTACCGCCGTGAGACTGATGAAATGCAATCGGCGACCATAGACCAGCGTTGGCACAGGGACGGAGCCAATCACATCGATGCGCGCGCCCATGAGCGGAAATCCCGCCGACGAGAGGTCCAGGACGCGGGGCGCCTGCGGAATGCGCCCGTTGAACCAGGGCTTTACGGTGTGCCGATCGGAGGAGGCCACATCGGCAGGCCTTTGCGACATCAAGGAGCGCAGGTGCCCATCGACAATCGCAGTGACTGTCTGATCGTCTTGCGGCGCCCGCAGCGCGATCCAGGTCGATCCGCTTGAGAGGGCGACAGCCAAAAGAACGGATGCTGCCATCGCTGCCCAAGTCGGGCGCGCAAGCCGGCGATTCAATCCGGTCGCGGCGGCTATTCGCGCGCGGAAATTGCCGGAAACAGGCTCGCGCGGAAATTGCGTCCGTAGTACCTTTTGCAGCGCAGATATGCTCGCAAGCTCAGCTGCCAGCCTCGGATCGGAATCAATTTGCTGCTTGACCGACAATGCACTTGCCGTGTCGAGCTCGCCGTCAAAATAGGCATGCAGCAAAAGCCTAAAATCCTGCTTAGGCGTTTCGGTGTCCGCCGGTTTCATCATGGCCCGGACTGTCTTGATTGTATTGAGCAACAGGTGGATACGCGCACAAGCATTGCCGTTCGGATTACTAACGTTCAATCCTACCTATCGGTCGGCAAGATTTTCCTGAAAACCTTTGTCCTCGTATACGAGACTCAGAAGCTGCCCAATTTATTCCCGCTTTGAACAAAAATAAATCAGGTGCTGACGGGAATTTTCTCGACGCACGCCGAGTCTAATTAGTGTCGCCCCAGCTTTGCGATCGGCCTGCGAAGCTCGAAGCGCACTTCTAAAGCACGGAGGCAACCATGATGGCTGTCATAGCAAGCACTTTCCGCGTAGCTCAACCCCGCAGGAGCTGGGCAAGCGCACAGGGTCTGATAATCCTGACCGGCGCTTGCTCGCTGTTGATCGTCGTGAGCTACATCGTCATCGCCATTCTTTCGGCCGATCCAATCGAAGTAGCAGGCGAGACGATATGGCTCCGTCCCTGAGCGGCGCCGTCGAGCCCGCCTACAGGCAATGGTAGCTACGCCTCGCGAGCAATTGCGTCCTCGCCTCCGCCACGACGCGAAAAGAGGGAGATTCCAGCATGCGTCAACGTGCCCATGCTCGTTTAAGACGTGCGGATCGCGGCACCATCTCTCGGTGGTGGCGCCTTATGCTTCCTGTTGTCGTCATTGTCGTCCTGGCGCTGCTTGCAGCGGACAAAGCACATCAGAAGCTCTGGCCAACTGCCCGTTCCATGCAAGCAGCCGATGAGAGCTCGCAAGCACCTCGACAGATCGGGCTCGCAGAAACCCGGAACGCGCGGTGACGATCTTCGAATTCGCCTGCGTGATCGCCACAGTAGCTTTCGCAGGTGTCCTCGTTGCCGCATCCCGATCGCACGGCGTGGATCATTTGACCATTGACCAGCCTGGAGGTTGCCATGACCAAGGGCGAAATTCTGGCCCAATACAAGAACCTGTCTCCTGAAGATCGGCGCTCGTTCGACCGCTGGCTGCGCGGAAATGCAGTGGTCGGATCGATATTTGGCGTTGCCCTGGTGGCAATGGCGCTTGGCGGCTTGCAAACGCAAGAGACGGCCACCGCGCCAGCACCAACGTCGCCGCAGACCATCTCTGTTCAAGAGCTGCATGGCTTGGCACATCTCGACAATCTACGGGTCGATCACATCCACAATCAGGCCCTTGTCTTCGGCGCCCCGGAGCCTGCGGCGCGCTCTGCGGCGCTCATGCAAGATAGCGAGCCAAGTGCCGACGACTAGAATTCCAAACATGCGGCAGCGCGATGCTGCAACGCTCCTCGAGCACAGCGACGTAAACGACCAAATAAAAAAACAGGTGAGTGACTTGGATCACACTCGATCTGCTCGAACTGCGTCAATGATCGCAAGCCGCGAATACGCAACGCGTTGGGTCAGGGGACATTGACTGCAATACAAGAGAGGCCATCATGTTGACTTTAGAGACACTCGTGCCGTCTGCTCCCAGGGGACGCTTTTCAGGGATCAACAGGACCTACACGCTGGAAGAGGTGCATCGTCTGCGCGGCTCGCTTCGCATTCAACACACCTTGGCGGAGGCCGGGGCCAATCGGCTTTGGACACTTCTTCAGAGCGAGCCATTCGTCGGCGCGCTTGGCGCAGCGACGGGGAATCAGGCGATGCAGATGGTCAGAGCTGGTCTGCAATGCATCTACCTCTCCGGCTGGCAGGTCGCCGCGGACAACAACACGGCAGGCTGCATGTTTCCGGATCAGAGCTTATATCCCTCGAGTTCCGGGCCGGAACTCTGCCGACGCATCAACCGAACCCTCTTGCGGGCCGATCAAATCGAGCACGCAGAGGGCGATGTTCGACACCATTGGTTTGCTCCGATCGTTGCAGATGCGGAGGCGGGTTTCGGCGGGCCGCTGAACGTCCATGAGATCATGAAGGCATATATCGAGGCGGGCGCGGCCGGAGTGCATTTCGAGGATCAGCTGGCGTCTGAGAAAAAATGCGGGCATCTCGGCGGCAAGGTGCTCATTCCTACCGCTGCGCATGAGCGCAATCTGAATGCAGCGCGCCTGGCGGCGGACATCTGCGGCGTGCCGACCGTTGTCGTGGCGCGCACCGATGCGGAAAGCGCCAGGCTCATCACGTCCGACATCGACGAGCGCGACCGCGAGTTCCTGTCCGGCGAGCGCACAGCGGAGGGCTTCTATTCCCTGAAGGCAGGCACCGGCCTCGCACATTGCATCAAGCGAGGTGTGGCGTTTGCGCGCTATGCAGACATGCTTTGGTGGGAAACCTCAAAGCCTGATCTCGCCGGAGCGGGGAGATTTGCGGATGCTATCCACCGTGAGTTTCCCGGCAAGCTTCTCGCGTACAATTGCTCTCCCTCCTTCAACTGGGAGGCCAATCTCGATCGCACCATGATTGCGCGGTTCCAGACCGAGCTTGCGGCCATGGGCTACAAGTTCCAGTTCGTCACCCTCGCCGGCTTTCACAGCCTTAACCACTCGATGTTCGAGCTTGCCCGCGGCTATCGCGACCGCGGAATGGCGGCCTATTCGGAATTTCAACGTGCTGAGCTTGCGTCAGAAGCACACGGGTACACAGCCACGCGGCATCAAAGGGAGGTCGGCACAGGATATTTCGATCTCGTGAGCCTGGCCGTGAGCGGCGGCGGCGCGCGCACCACGGCGATGAAGGAATCAACTGAAGCGGCGCAGTTCCACCGCGAGCGGCATCTGGTCGCGGCGGAATGAACGATCAGCAAGAGAAGGAGGCACGAAATGTTTCACGCGACGAACGGACAAGCGACGGAGCGCCGATTTTGGGTTGTCGGCGGCAAATACGAGTCCATGGCC
>DATBYX010000077.1:0-2574 GCA_036513475.1 Xanthobacteraceae bacterium
GGCTGGAATTGACCGGATTTATTACCGGCGCTGCAAAAGTTGGCGCGTTCGAAGTCGGCGTATTCGATGTGACACCACTGATCCCGCCGGACTGAGCTTGCTGGGATAACGCCGGTTCGACGAATTGCCCAAGCAGGGTCATGATGAGGAGAAATCCACGTTGCAATTTCATACTGGTCTCCTTGGTTGTTCAAAGCTGTTGTTACGCGGCAATCCCGGCACGTCGTTGATCGCGGGGCGCAGAGACGCGTCGAATACTGCGCCCGCTGCGGGGCTTGTGTCAACGAAATGCCAGGATTCCGAGGAGGCTCCGCTCGGGCAGACTTCAGGGTTCCCCCGAGCTGATCCCGGAGGAAGGGTCACCCCCCGGGTTTGACATCGTCTAATCCGCTTTCGACAGTTCATCGGCGGTTCGCTTGCGCTCGCCTCTCTCAACCTCACCCGCCGGGATATCCCCCCGACGCTAACGGCAACGCTCACCACCATCGCTTTTGACGACAGCAGCTTGCAGCGGTTTGAGGCCAGAACCTGACTGCCGGCCTCGAACGACCTTCCTTCATCTCTCGTACAGTTGCGCATTGCAGTTTGGACCGGCGATCCTCGTGACACACGACCCACTGCGGTCATAAGCCGGATCAAAAATCGCCCCGCGCAGCAGCCTCCAGCGAGGTGTGCTACTCTTGCCGAAAGCATGGGAGGCGCTGGCAGTGAAACGCCGCGAGTTCATCACCCTGATCGGCGGCGCGGCAGCCATATGGCCGATCGCGGCGCGCGCGCAGCAGGTAAAATTGCCGACCATCGGGTTCTTGGGCGCGAGTACGCGTTCTAACTGGACCCAATGGACTGCCTCCTTTCTGCAGCGGATGAGCGAACTCGGCTGGATCGAGGGCCGCACCGTCGCGATCGAGTATCGCTGGGCGGAGGGACGTACCGAGCGCTACACCGAAATCACGACCGAGTTCGTCCGGCTCAAGGTGGATGTAATTGTTACGGTGGGAACTGCGGTCGCGGCCGCAAAGCAGGCAACCTCGACGATCCCGATCGTGTTCGCGATTGCGGTGGACCCGGTTGGGAGCGGCATGGTCGCTTCACTGGCGCACCCGGGCGGCAACACCACCGGCCTGTCAGTTCAGTCCACCGAACTTGCCGGCAAACGAATCGAACTTTTGCGCGAGGTGCTTCCCAATCTCCGCAGCTTGGCGATCATTGCCGACGTGAGCTATTCCGGCTCGGTATTGGAGGCAGCGGAGGCTCAGGCCGCAGCCCGCAAAGTTGGCCTGGACGTCGACGTGCTCGAAATAAGGCACGCGAGGGATATCGTGCCCGCCTTCGAGGCGCTCAAGAGCGGGGCGCAGGCGCTTTATGTGTGTCCCGACGCGCTGGTAAATGCCAACCATGCTCGTATCAACACCTTGGCGCTCGGCGCGCGACTGCCCACGATTCACCCCTTTCGTGAGTATCTCGGAGCGGGAGGCTTCATCTCCTATGGCGTAAACAACGCGGATATGTTCCGGCGCGCGGGCGACTTTGTTGACAAGATCCTCAAGGGGACGAAGCCCGCCGACATTCCGGTCGAGCAGCCGACCAAGTTCGAGCTGGTCATCAACTTGACGACCGCCAAAGCGCTCGGCCTCAACATTCCGGAGTCCTTCCTTCTGCGCGCCGACGAGGTGATCGAATAGGTGCGCCAGCCGCAAGCTGGTGCGATCCAGCCGGTGCAAGTCCGGCCTGCGACCCAGCCGGTGCAAGTCCGCCGAAGTAAGGAGTAGCGTCCGCTTGGTAGCGAGTGGCGCGCACGGCGCCGAAGGTGATGTGGGTTTACTCGAAGACATCGGCCAATGCGCCAACGGCCGGGAGCCGAACGCCATGTCCAGAATTGCCGCCAGCTGGGCCGAATTTGCCATCAGCTTCGCCGGGTCGCTGAACCGCGCATCGGACAACAGATCCGGGCGTCCGATTCCCTTGGCCAGGGCCGGCAGCTTGTCGGGCGTGACGACCAGCAGAAACCAGTTGTCATCCGAGGTCCGATACACATTTCATGGTCACGTTCGGCGGGTTCTTGCGATCGTGCATCGTACCAGCGCCCACCGCGCGCCGTGCTGATGCCGCGAGCATTCAGTGCGTCGGCAATCTGATGCGGCGACGCGCCCGAACGCTGTATCTCGCGAATAACGGGGAGGACTGTCGCGGGGCAGAGCACGTTGGCAGCGTGGTGATTTGCATTGGCCACGTTGCGCCCGCAGAGGGCGCAGGGGCTCACTCGGGGCGAAGGGGCTTGGGCGAGCCCTGAAGATGCGCGTCTAACTGCACTTTGCGAAGCCGTAGCGCCGTTGAACCCGTTCTGTGAGGCCATATCTTTTGGTGGGGTGGGGCTGCTTTGTGGAGGAACCTCATGCGCATCTTCGCCATGGCATCCATCTTGCTGACCACCCTCGTGCTGGGCACCGATGCAGCCTCGGCTGCGCCGTGGTGCACCGAATACGGAGGAAGTGGCAGGGGCGGATCGAACTGCGGCTTCTATTCCTTCGAGCAGTGCATGGCCAATGCCTGGGGCAACGGCGGCTTCTGCCGGCG
>DATBYX010000078.1:0-3974 GCA_036513475.1 Xanthobacteraceae bacterium
CGAGGCCTAAAATCGCTGAGACAACCTGCCCATGACCATTGCCTTGACGCTTGCGCCCCGCGCGAGCGGGCGGCTGTTTCTGGGAGTCGAGCATTCCGTGTGCGGCCGCGCCTGGCGCGACCGGCTCAGCGAACGCGACGCCATGCGAGCGCTCGCTATGACGCAGCGCCAAGGCATGCCTGAGCTGCTGGCTCGGATCCTTGCCGGGCGGGGAGTGGAGGAGCACGAGGTCGCAAGCTTTCTCGATCCCACAGTGCGATCGCTGATGCCGGATCCGCATGTCCTGCGTGACATGCAGGTGGCCGCTACCCGACTTGCCGATGCGGTCATCCGCGGGGAAAGGATCGCGATCTTCGGGGATTACGACGTCGACGGCGCAACCTCGGCAGCGCTGCTCGGGCGTTTTCTCGTGCATTGCGGGATTTCCCCGCTCATCCACATTCCCGATCGGCTGTTCGAAGGCTATGGCCCGAATGCGGAAGCCATGGGCAAGCTCGCCGAGGAAGGCGCTACGCTGCTCGTCACGGTCGATTGCGGGACAAGCAGCCATGCGCCGATCGCGCAAGCGCGCGCGATGGGATTAGATGTGATCATCATAGATCATCATCAGGCCGACGAGGCGCTGCCCCCTGCGCTTGCCGTGATCAATCCCAACAGATTGGACGATCTCTCCAGCCTTGGTCACCTGGCCGCGGTCGGCCTCGTCTTCACGACGCTGGTAGCGCTCAACCGCGAGCTGCGCAGGCGCGGCTTCTGGTCTTTGCAGCGGAGCGAGCCTGACCTCCTGGGCTACCTCGACCTGGTTGCACTCGGCACCGTCGCCGACGTGGTGCCGCTCAAGGGGCTCAATCGTGCTTTCGTCACCAAAGGCCTCATTGCCCTCCGACGGCGCGAGCGCCCAGGCCTCACCGCTTTGATGGATGCCGCGCGCCTCGGTGCGCCTCCGCAGCCGTGGCATCTGGGATTCGTGCTGGGGCCACGCATCAATGCCGGCGGTCGGATCGGCCGCGCCACTCTGGGCGTCGATCTGCTCATGCATGATGATCCTGCGGAATGCCTGCGGCTCGCCGGCGAGCTCGACCGCCTCAACCGCGAGCGCCAAAGCATTGAAGCCGCTACGATGGCGCAAGCGGAAGCGGAGGCCATCGCCGCCCTGGGGGCGGAAGAGAAGGGCGCAGTCGTCGTTACGGCCTCCGCGGGCTGGCATCCCGGGGTGGTCGGGTTGGTTGCCGCGCGCCTCAAAGAACGGTTCGGGCGTCCCGCCTTTGCCATCGCGCTCGACCCGGCCGGCCTCGGCATCGGCTCAGGCCGCTCGATTGCAGGGGTCGATCTCGGGCAGGCGGTACGGCGCGCGTCGCGCGAGGGACTTCTTCTCAAGGGTGGAGGCCACGCGATGGCTGCGGGCGTGACCCTGCGCAAGGCTGACCTGAGCCGCTTTCGCGCGTATCTCGAAACAACGCTCGCGTCCGCGGTCGAGACGGCGCGCAGCGATGATGCGCTGCTGATCGATGGCGCGCTCACCGCCGCGGGCGCCAACAACGAGACAGTCGCCAGGATCGCGCGCGCGGGCCCTTTCGGTGCCGGCAACCCCGAGCCGATCATTGCGCTCCCCGCCCACACGATCGCCTACGTGCAAGATGTGGGGCAAGCCCATACGCGGGTTCGCCTGCGCGCCCCCGACGGCTCGGTGATGAATGCCATCGCGTTCCGGGCTGCCGGCCAGACGCTCGGGGCTGCTCTGCACAAGAACCGGGGGCAGAGCGTTCACGCGGCGGGCACGCTGAGCCTCGACCAGTGGAACGGAGCCGAGCGGGTGCAGATGCGGCTCATCGACATCGCACCGGCGGAGTCGGGACTTACAGGGAGCTGAATGAGATTTGTTTAGAGATCTTCTGGTCTGAGGCCGGTATTTTTGGCGATGCGGGCGAGCATGCCTGGACCAATCTCTTCGCTGTCATGGAAGGCGAAGACCACATCGGGATATCCTGGCCGCCCCAGCGTGCGGTGCGATCCGGTTTGACGCTTGATCAACCATCCGATTCTTTTAAGCGCAGCAAGAACGCGGCGAGCCTTTGCAGCTTGCCAGCGGCTCATGCAGCTTCAAAAAACGCGGCAATCTCGCGCGGTACATCCTCGCCGTTCTCAAGCCGGTCAGCGATGACGCGCAGCGCCAATGCCTTCACCTTGGCGCGAGCTTGTGCCTCAGTGTCTCCATAGGTCAGGACGCCCGGCAATGCGGGCACCTCCGCAATCCAGCGGCCGTCTTCCTCGTGTTCGATCTCGACCTTGAGCATTAGTTCCGTCCAGCGAAATGCTTTATCCTCACTCAGTATGTGAAGCAATCCTCTACGGACTTGATCGGGTGAACATGGCTAAGGATGACCCAATTCCCGGCTTGCCTCGATTGCTGTCGAAGTGAGTGGCCCGAATCCCGTGACCAAGAAGGCGCTCCAAGAATTGGAGCAAGGTGCGGCGAGAGGTTCGGGACCAGCACGAAGGAAGCCTTTCGTCACGTACTGGCGGTACGCAAGAAACGGAGAGCATGAAGCCTCCGATTGAGGGGAAGGGAATGTCGAAGCTGCAGCTTTCCGTCGCCGTGGGCAATTACGATCGCGTCCGTCCGCTCATGGACGGAACAGTCCAGATCGACGGCGTCGATCCGATCTTCATGAACCTGCCGCCGGAGGAGATCTTCTTTCGCGCATTTCGCAGCATGGATTTCGATGTCTGCGAATTGTCGATGTCGAGCTTCACGGTCAAGACAGCAGAAGGCAGCTGCCCATATGTCGGCGTGCCCGCCTTCGTCTCGCGCGCCTTCCGCCATAACTCGATCTATGTGCGCAGGGACCGGATCAAGACGCCGGAAGACCTCAAAGGCGGACGCGTCGGCCTGCCCGAGTTTCAGCTCACCGCATGCGTGTGGGCGCGGATCATCTTGCAGGAAGAGCACGGGGTAAAGCCGTCGGACATCATCTGGGTAAGAGGAGGGATCGAAACTCCGGGCCGGCCGGAGAAGATCGGGATCAAGCTCGCGGCGGGCGTGCGGATGGAAGATGCGCCGGAGGGCACCACGATTTCCGCGCTGCTCGAGCAGGGCGAGATCGACGGCTTTATCGCGCCGCGTCCGCCAACCCTGGCGCGCAAGGACAATGCGCAGATCGGATGGCTTTACGCCGACCCCATCGCGGCTGGTAGGGATTATTTCAGGCGAACCGGGATCTTCCCGATCATGCATCTGACCGGCATCCGGCGCACGCTCGTCGAGAAGCATCCGTGGCTGCCGGCCGCCGTGTTCAAGGCGTTGGAGCAGGCGAAAGCGAAGTGCCTGAACGCGCTGGAAGATACTTCTGCGACGAAAGTCACGCTGCCTTTCGTCGAGGAGCAGCTACGCGCGGCGCGCGAACTGATGGGCCATGATTTCTGGTCCTATGGCCTTGCTCCGAACCGCAAGGTGCTGGACACGTTCCTTCGCCACCACCATGCCGAGGGTCTGTCGTCGCGGCTCGTGTCGCCGGAGGAGCTGTTTCATCCCGCCACGCACGAGAGCTTCGCGATCTGACCTCTCTCCGCGGCGAAAGGGATCGCCTTGAGAAGAGGGATTCCCTGAGGTGCAGGGGAGGGAGCAGACCGAGTTCGCGGCAACCCCCGACACCATGGCCCAAGAGGGCGCTGGCTACTTCTCCGTGCCGCGCAGCATCGCCGCGGTCGCGACCGCCGAGTAGCCCGGCTCGACGCGGACATCGACCACGGCGACCTGCCCTTGCTCGACTGCGGATATGGCCTTTTCGAAGGTCGGGACGAGATCGCCGGGCTTGATCACAGGAGCAAAGCCGACGGCCCCTTGGGCGCGCCCGAGCGCCGCGCAATCGATGTCGGGATCGGAAATGCGCTGGCCTATCCAGCGGTTTTCCGGCGGACGATTGCGGATGCGGGCCACCCGTTCCTGGTGGAGCTCATCATTGAAGAAGGAGCGG
>DATBYX010000079.1:0-2713 GCA_036513475.1 Xanthobacteraceae bacterium
AGAAGCGGCGCTCCCGTCGATCCGATCCTGGTCGATCGTGATACCGGCCGTCCGATCAAAGAACCGGACTATGCATTCGCGCCCGGGCCTGCCGCGAGCGACCATGTCCGGCGGAGATACGCAGGCGGCAAGCGCGCGCGCAGCCCGGATTGAAGCTTGCGCGAAGCGCGAGCGCAAATCGGGGCTCCATTTCCCGGTCCCGTCGCGCGGTCAGCGAGCTGTCCTCCGGAAACTATGCAGCGTCGGTAACGACCGGCAGACCAGCGGCGCGCCACTCCGGGAGACCATCTTCCAATCGTCGAGCTTTGAACCCCCGCGCCCGCAGAACAGCGACCGCCTCGTAGGAGAGGACGCAATAGGGACCGCGGCAGTATGCAACGATCTCTTGTGCGGGATCGAACTCGGCAAGGCGCTTTTCAAGCTCGCGCAACGGCATGTTTACGGCACCAGGCAGATGGCCCAAGGCAAACTCGTCTTCCGGCCGCACGTCAAGAATCGTGACCTCTCCCGTGCGTGACCGCTGCAAGAGCTCCGCGCGGCTAATTGGCTCCAGGCTATCGCGATTGTGAAAGTAGCTGCGTATGACCCGCTCGACCTCGGCTACGTTGCGCTCGGCAATTCTGCGCAGTGCTGCCATCAGGTCGAGAATGGAGTCGTCAATAAGCCGGTAGTAAACGAATTTTCCCTCTCGCCTGTTCGCCACCAGACCGGCACGACGCATGTGCTGAAGATGCTGCGAGGCATTCGCGATTGATAGCCGGGTGCGATCCGCCAACACCTCGACGCTGCGCTCTCCCTGGGCGAGCTGCTCCAGGAGTTCGAGCCGATGGGCGTGCGCCAGGGATTTGGCGACAGCGGCGAACTGGGCAAACAGCGCAAGCTTGGGATTACGGGTTGACATGCTTGACCTTATCTTATTCAATAAAATGATTGAATGACTGCTTCAATCTCCTAGTTAAATAACACCTAGGACGATCACGGTCATGCGCGACGCCCTGCTCTCATATGAGCAGTATATCCGGCTGGCCGCGTTTTGCGGCGTATTTGCCGTGGCGGCGGTTTGTGAACTTATCGGACCCCGACGAACCCAGACTATCACGCGCGGCTGGCGATGGCCCAATAATCTCGGTCTCGTGGTTGTGGACACGGTCTTGGTCCGCATTCTTTTTCCGACTACGGCTGTCGGTCTCGCCCTCATTGCCAAGGCGCATGGGCTTGGGCTCTTCAACGTGGTGCCACTCCCGGCCTGGATCGGTGTGGTGGCTTCGGTCATCCTCCTCGACCTCGCGATCTACTTTCAACATGTGCTGTTTCACGCCGTGCCGGTGCTGTGGCGGTTACATCGGATGCATCATGCTGATCTCGAAATCGATGTGAGTACCGGTTTGCGGTTCCACCCGGTCGAGATCTTGCTGTCGATGGTCATTAAGCTCGCCGTGGTGATAGCCCTTGGCGCACCAGCGCTGGCCGTGTTGCTCTTCGAGCTACTGCTTAACGCCACCTCGATGTTCAACCACAGCAATGTCCGTATTCCTGAGCGCTTCGACGGCGTGCTGCGCTGGTTCGTCGTTACGCCGGACATGCATCGCGTGCATCACTCGATTCTCGCACGCGAGACCAACAGCAATTTTGGTTTCAACCTGCCCTGGTGGGACCGGTTGTTAGGGACTTACCGGGCACAGCCGACAGCCGGCCATGAAGCCATGACGATCGGGATCGAGCAGTTCCGCGATCCGCGCGAACTCGGGCTTGATCGCATGTTGCTGCAGCCCTTCCGCGGTGATGCCGGCCGCTATCCACTGGGAGAGAGGCAGGTTGGACAATGAGCATGCGCTGCTCATTGCCGCGCGTCGTGCTGACGCTAGTGCTCGCAGCAATGGCGGGGTGGACGGTCATTCACCGCGACCAGATCAATCTGGCGACCCTCGATGCATGGCTCGCTTGGCTTGGCCCGTGGGCACCGATCGGCCACATGATGCTGTTTGCGCTGGGCACCGTCGCTTTCGTTCCGGGTGTCGTCTTCAGCCTTGCCGGCGGAGCCTTGTTCGGTCCTTTCTGGGGCAGCCTTTGGAATCTCGCAGGTGCCACACTCGGCGCTACCCTTGCATTCCTGGTTGCGCGGTACATCGCGGGCGAATGGGTCGCGCGCAACGCTGGCGGGCTTGTCAAGCGACTGATTGATGGCGTCGACGCGGAGGGTTGGCGTTTCGTTGCCTTCGTGCGACTGGTCCCGCTTTTTCCCTTCAATTTGTCTAACTACGTGCTCGGGCTCACGCGCATTCCGCTCCATCACTACGTCATCGCCACGCTGGTCTGCATGGTGCCGGGGGCAGTCGCTTATACCTGGCTCGGTCATGCTGGACGCAGTGCCTTGAGCGGCGAAGCGAACGCAGTCCGCTATGGTCTTCTCGCGCTCGGCCTTCTCGCAACAATTGCCGTATTACCGCGTCTGATTGGCCGGCTGCGCAGATCGTTCGCATGGATTGAGGCAGACGAACTCAAGCGGCTGCTCGACCGCGGCGAAGCCGTTGCCGTAATTGATGTGCGGGGCACCGACGAATTCACAGGACCGCTCGGCCATATTGCGAGCGCGCGCAATATTCCCATCGCCGAGCTCAATAGCCGCATAGCCGAACTAGGCGGGCTTGAGCGCACACCGATTATTCTCGTTTGCCGGACCGATAAGCGCTCCGCAACGGCTGCGCAGACCTTG
>DATBYX010000080.1:0-10498 GCA_036513475.1 Xanthobacteraceae bacterium
GTCAAAGGCGCATCAGCGTCCACCGCATCCCGCCCCGCGTCCGTGACGATCGCGAGCCGCCCCTCCAGAGGAACGGGATGGCGGGAGTTCTCTGACCAGCTTCTGAGGCCGGTTGTTTGCTATTTCTCACTCGCCGGCCGGCCGCAAAGTGCTAGGTTTTAAGCATTGCACAAGACGTGTTCTCGGCGGGGTCAAATGCGACGACGCGAGTTCATCACGCTTATCGGCGGTGCGGCGGCAGCATGGCCGCTCGCCGCTAACGCCCAGCAGAAGGGAAAGCTCCCCCTTATCGGCATGTTGAATCCCGGCTCGACCGATACCCCCGGGGTCGTTGGATTTTACGAAGGGCTGCGGGAGCTCGGTTACACTGAGGGTTTGAACATAGCTATCGAGCGTCGCTACGGGGATTGGAATACAGATCGATTCAAGGGACTCGCGGCTGATCTGGTTCGGCTCAAGGTTGACGTCATCGTCGTAGTGAGTACGTCACCAGCTCGCGCAGCCAAACAAGCAACAAGCATAGTCCCTATCGTCGTGGCCGGCATGGCCGATCCCGTCGGTGATGAATTGATCGTCAGCCTGTCCCGGCCAGGTGGGAATATTACAGGGACTACTTTTCTTGGCCCGGAATTGATTGCCAAACGCTTTGGACTGCTCAAGGACGTCATTTCTGGACTCTCCCGCGTCGCTGCGCTTTGGCATCCTGCTGCATACGGGAAACGTACAATGGAAGGCATGTTGAGGGAGACCGAGACTGCGGCGCAGGCGTTACGATTGCAGCTTCAACTGGTGCCGGCCCTTGGCCCGGGCGACCTCGATGGCGCCTTTGTCGCAATGACCCGAGAGCGCGCCGATGCTGTCATTCAGTTGCCTAGCCCGATGTTATATGGCGAGCACAAACGCATTGTGGAGTTGGCCGCGAAGAGCCGACTCCCGGCAATGTACGCCGCAAGGGAGTTTGTGGAGGATGGGGGCCTGATGTCCTACGGGGCGAGCTTGCCCAATCTGTTCCGACGCCTCGCCACGTATGTGGACAAAATCCTTAAGGGGGCCAATCCAACCGACCTGCCGGTGGAGCAGCCGACAAAGCTAGAGCTCGTCTTCAATCTGAAAACCGCGAAAGAACTAGGGCTCGTAATCCCTCGCGAATTCCTATTGCTGGCCGACGAGGTAATCGAGTGAATGGCGCGATGTCTGTTCACGGCAGATGCTGTTGCAAAAGTCGAAAATCGGACGCTGCTGAAAATCTCGCGAAAGTTGATTTTCAGACATCTTTACTGCTGCGACGCTCTTTAGCGCCGCTACTAAGGTCGATGGTCGATTTTGCGTGAATCGATGTGGTCCCTCACGTCGCCGCGCGCAAAACGCATCAGTGGTTCTAAAAATTTTCGCCCGTCAGCCAAAAACGACTTTTTCAACACTATCCGCCAAAAGCTGCAATCGAACAAGCCGAGTTTGCGTGCTTGCCCACTGCATGTCTCAAAAAGCAAGTTACGGCGCTGTATCCTCACCTGCGCTGGCTGTTGCTTCCCTCAGCAATGCTGCAATCTTAAGGATGAAACAGTAGCGGGATCTCTCCGAATAAACCCTTTGGAGCGTTTCCTGCCAAACCTCATGAGAGGCGCAGGATCTTGCCTGGGTTCATAATGTTTTTTGGATCGAGCGCCCGCTTGATCGTGCGCATGATGTCGAGCTCCGTCTTAGACCGGCAGTGAGCGAGCTCGTCGATCTTCTCGATGCCGATGCCATGTTCCGCCGAGATTGAACCTCCTATGGAGGTGATGAGATCGTTCACGACCCGAGTGATCGCGGCGGAATACTGAGTGAGTGTCTGCCGGTCCATGCCCTTCGGACCCATGAAGGAGAAGTGCAGGTTACCGTCTCCGATATGACCGAGCGGATAGGGGCGAATCGTCGGTAGGATATCGAGTACGGCCTTGCTGCCCTTGTCGATGAATTCAGGAATTCTGGAGACCGCCACGGATACGTCGTAGCTCAAGCCAGGCCCCTCGGCTCGCTGAGCCTCGGCCACGCTTTCGCGAATACGCCACATGTTGCGCGACTGCGTTTGCGTCTGCGCGATCACCGCGTCCAGCACGCGACCCGCTTCCAACTGGTCGGCAAGGAACTGTTCCATTTTTTCCGACATGCCCGTGCCGCCGTCCTGCCGCGACCGGGAAGACGACCATTCGAGAAGAAGATACCACTCGGTCTCCGCCTTGAGAGGATCCTGAGTGCCCGGAATGTGGCGGAGCACCATATCGATGCAGGCGCTGCTCATTAGTTCGCAGGAGCCGACATTGTCGTCCGACGCGACGTACGCCCCAGACAGAATGTCTATAGCTGCTTGGGGATCGCGGATAGCCAACCACGCAGTGCACACGTCCTTGGGCGCCGGCCAAAGTTTCAGCACCGCCTTTGTGATGATGCCAAGCGTCCCTTCGGCGCCCACGAACAACTGCTTGAGGTCGTAGCCGGCATTATCCTTCTTGAGCGAGCGCAGCCCGTCCCAGACATCGCCGTTGGCCAGCACGACCTCGACGCCCAATACCAGATTGCGCGCATTGCCAAAGCGCAGCACCTGCACCCCGCCAGCATTGGTCGACAGATTGCCTCCAATCATGCACGAACCCTGGGCACCGAGGCTGAGGGGGAAGAACCGGTCGTGGCCCGCAGCCGTATCCTGAATCGTCTGCAGGATGCAACCCGCCTCCACGGTCATGGAGTAACCGATTGGGTCGACATTCAGCACGTGGTTCATGCGGCCGAGCGATAACAGGATGCCACAGTGCGTAGGCCAAGGTGTAGCACCGCCCATCAAACCGGTGTTCCCACCCTGCGGCACTATGGCGATGCCGTTGTCGTAGCAGAGCTTCACTACCTTGGAGACTTCCTCGGTATCTGCGGGACGCACGACCGCCGCAGCCCGCCCGACCCGCGAACCGCGCCAGTCGGTCACGAACGGCTGCTTGTCGTGCTCGTCTAGGATCAGGCCCTTATCACCCACGATCTCACGCAAGGAGTCGAGAATGGCTGCCGTCACAGGAGCGCTCGGAATAGAGGGAACGGAGGGAAGGGTTACACCCGGCATTTGGTCCTCTCTTCGCGGATTTTCGTCGATTTTGCGGCGCTCAGGCGCGCCGGCCTTCGTTCTTGTTTTCCGTCGTTCTGGACTTTGGGATTCTACACTAACATGAGGCCTTCGCTTACGGGAACGTACTATCCCGCGACATTCGTGCAGATTTGGTTCGAACTCTTCGAGCGACGACGTTCGACCGGCTGGGCCGTCCCATAGCCTCACGCTGGATATCGTGTGCGGCCTCTTCGGCGCTATCGATCGACAGTGGAAAGCATGCCAAGGGCACACTTGCGCTTGCGGGCGCCGGAGGCTCGAACGTTCCCGAGAAAGGGCGCAAATACGCGGGCGTAGGCCGGCTGCTGGCGGTCCGGGAAGGTCGCCCTTTGGCCCCTTCTCGGACTCTCGGTTCGCGCCGTTTGGCCGCCACCACGTTCGGCCGATGGTTTGGCTTTCTCGCGGCCTCGATGACCCGGGCTCGCAGTTCCGGCGCGACACTGGGACGACCTGACAGAGCGTTCGACGCTGTGCCCGTCGCCATAGCGACATCCTTGCTGGCAATGACTTTCGCCCGAGCCAAGCCGCCCTACCGAGGTAGGCCTTTTCGATGCACGGGCCCCACGTCATTCGACTGCGCAGCTGGTCCGTGACGTCAAGGAGTCCTTCCCGGACATCCGAAGCAACGCTGGGCCGCCTGCCCAGAATAGATCAGAACGTTTCGCCGAGGATCACGCCCCCCTGCAAAGATCTCGGTTCGCGTCGTCATCCGACACTTCCTGCGGTCACGGAGTGGATCGCGTCCATGATCCTGGTACTAGCCGTTTCGTAGCGTCTGTCGTTGACGAATTCGTCGATTAGCGCGAACTCGTGCATCACCAGGATGCGATCGGCCATCGCCACCATTTCAGGCATATCGCTTGAGATGAGCAGTATTGCCATCCCTCGGTCTGCGAGCTCGTTGATGAGCTCGTGAATGTAGGACTTGGCCTTGATGTCGATACCGACGGTAGGCTCGTCGATGATGAGAATGTCAACGTCTGCCGCCAGCCACTTCGCCAGCGATACCTTTTGTTGGTTGCCGCCCGACAGATTCCCAACGCGCTGTTCGAGGTTCGGAGCACGTATCTCGAGTCGCACGGCCAACGGAGCGGCGAGAGCGATCTCATCGTTGCGAGTAAGCAGGCCGAGCGTGCGGGCGATCGAATCCCAAACGGTGATCGCGATGTTGCTGCGAATGGGATGATCAAGGATCACACCTTCGTACTTTCGATCCTCACTCACATACCCGATGCGAAGTCGCTTGATGGCATCGCGCACAGAGCGCACGCGTACTGCCGCGCCATCTACCAGGACCTGGCCGGAACGAATTTTGCCTTGCCCGAGAAGAGCACGGGCAAGTTCAGTCCGGCCCGCTCCCACCAAGCCGTACAGGCCGAGGATCTCCCCCCTGTGAAGGGTAAAGTCGACAGCCTTATGCCCATACGAAGTGGTGAGCGCCTGAGTCTGTAACCGCGGCTGATCCAGCTGCGGCCCTCGCTTTCGAGGCACGACAGGACGTTCTGATCTCCCGATCATCGCCTCGATCAAATTCCCTCGCGTCATGCCCACCACCGGTGCGGCCATCAACGTCGTCTCTCCGTCTCGCAGAACGGTGACTCGGTCGCAGAGTGACAGTACTTCCTCGAGCTTGTGACTGACGAAGAGGATCGCCGTTCCCGCCTCCCGCAGCTGGCGGACGAGCCGAAAGAGCGTCTCTGCCTCTGCCTCGGTGAGTGACGCTGTAGGCTCATCGAGCAACAGCACACTTGCCCTATGGCTGAGGGCTTTTGCGATCTCGACCATCTGCATCTGGGCGACGCTTAAACGACGGACCTCCGTAGCCGGATCGATATTGAGCCCCACTTTAGCCAGATGCTGCCGCGTCTCCGAATGCGCCCGCGCGAAGTCTACCAGTCCATTCCGCGTCGGGAGCCGCTCCAGGAGGATATTCTCGGCCACCGAAAAGTGCGGGATGAGGTTGCGCTCCTGGTGGACGACGGCGATGCCTGCAGCGATCGCATCCCTAGGCGAGCTGAAAACGAGGTCTCGATCTTCGAGTTTGAGCGTCCCGCTGTCGGCTCGGTGAACCCCGGTGATGATCTTGATCAGGGTCGACTTGCCTGCGCCATTCTCTCCCATCAACGCGTGAATCTCGCCACCCACCAGCGTGAGGGAGGCGTCATTGAGAGCACGAACGCCCGGAAACGACTTGGTGATGCTCTGTAGGGCGAGACTCATTGTGCCCTCTCCATGCGTACCGTGCGGATGCGGTTGATCCAGACTGCGGCAAGGATCAATGAGCCGAGCAGGAACGTTACCCAATAGGGATCGACTGCGAGGAGGACCATCGCGTTCTGGATCAGGCCGATGAGAACCACGGCGACCACGGTCCCTGTTATTGACACTGATCCGCCAGACAGACTTGCACCTCCGATGATCGGCGCAGCGAAGGAGATGATCAGCCAGTCCGATCCGATCGTGGGCTGAGCCGATCCGAGTTGCGCCACCGCGAGCACGCCCGCGATGGCGGCGATGAGACCGGAGAGACAATGCGCCAGCATGATTGTCCGCGACACCGAGATGCCGGAAAGCTCGGCTGCATTGCTGTTGCCACCGACTGCAAGCAGGTGACGACCCTTGACGGTGCGATTGAGGAAGATCGCGAGCAACGCGGTGACGATGATCGGAACGATCATCAGGAGTGGAAACGCTCCAATGCGACCATTGCCGAATGCGACAAAGTCAGCCGGCAGGTGATAGAACGGCACAGCCCTGGTGAGGCCGAGATTAATCCCGGTGAATGCCGAAGCAGTGGCCAGGGTAACCACGAAGCCGTTGATACCGGTTCGGACCGTCAGCCAGCCGTTCAGCAAGCCGGCCCCGCCACCGACCAGGACCGCAATGGACGCAGCTGGGATGGCGGGGACCCCCCAAGCATCCATCAGGCCCCCGACGAGGATAGCAACCAATCCTCCCAAGGCGCCGACGGAGAGGTTCATCTGACCTACGCCGAGCATGATCATCTGACTGAAGGCCGCCAACGCGACCACGCAGATGCTCCGCAGCAGCACGAACCAGTTGAATTCCGTGTTGAAGGTAGGGTTTGCAATGCTCAGCGCCACGATACCCAGCACCACGGCGAGGAGGATCCCTGACCATTGCTCGCGAAGCATGAAAGTGACCGGCTTCATGCCTGCCTCGTCTGTTCCCGGGCAGACAGCACCGATCGATATCGTTGGAGCAGGATGGCTGCGAGGAGGAATACTCCAAGGAAGAACTGCAGCCAGAAGCTCGCGAATTGCAGGATCAAAAGCCCGCTTCGAATAGTGGAAACCAGCAGCGCACCCAGGATCGTGCCGATCACGGATGCAGCACCGCCTGCGAGTGAAGTGCCACCGATTACAGGCGCCAGAAAGGATGGCAGAAGCCAATCGTCGCCGGCCACTGCCGGCATTGCTGCTCCGAGCCGCGCCGTCAGCATCAGGGCCGCGGCCGCGGCCAGGACTCCCGATAGCACATGCACGAAGACGATCACGCGGGACACCGGTATGCCCGACATCTCCGCGGCCCTGGAGTTGGCACCAACCGAAAGAATCTGACGCCCCAGAACGCTATGCGCGAACAAGATGTAAAGCAGCCCGCCGATCGCCAGAGCCACGACAGCAAGCGCTGGAACAGGACCGACCGTTGCCTTCCCGAAGGCACCAATTTCGGACGGCAGGCCGTTGAGCGGTACACCGTGGCTAAGGATCAGCATGCCGCCCGAAAACAGGCTGGCCGTGGCGAGTGTCACCACAAAGCTGTTCACGCCTGTCTTAGTAATGGCAATCCCGTTGAGCCACCCGAGCACACCACCGAAAGCCAGCGTACCAGCGATCGCAAGGGGTATGGGCAATCCCAGCACCTGAAGAAAGTAACCGGCGAGCATGACCGAACAGACGCCGATCGCGCCGACCGAGAGATTCATACCGCCAGTCGCCAGAACTACCATCTGGGCGAAACCCACCACGACGTCCACCGCCACTGAGCGGCCTAGCGAATTGAGATTGAAGGTCGAAAGGAAGCCGGGCGACAGGCTTGCGAACACCGTCCAGAGGACAGACAGGATGATCAAAAGGCCGAATTGGGTGGAGCCCCGCGTCAGCAGTCCCGTGATCGAAATGGATGCACCCGAGCTTGACTGGACTTGCGTTGTCATTGACCTTCTCGCGACTGACGTGGTCGGCGCCAGGTGAATGGGCGGCACCGTGGATCGGAGCCGCCCGCACGACTATTTGCAGGTAAGGTAGGTGTCCTTGAAGGTCGCCTGCATCTTCTTTGTCAGGGCCTTCAGGTCTTCGGCATAGGTACCGACGTTATTGGCCGAGATCACGACCGTGCCGGAATCGACGAAATGGGCGGTCAGCGGAGTGGTGATCCACGGCGCATCCGGCTTCACGGTGCAACCACTCGCAAGCAGATCGAGCGCATAAGCGCCGATATAGGCCTGCCCATAGGGGTTTTGGGCAATCGTACCTGCGACAAAGCCGTCACGAATGCCGTTGAGTACGATCTTGTCGTCGTCGATGCCGACCATCTTGATCCGCTTGTCGCCCAGATTGCGGAGCGCGGTGGCGGTGACGACAGAGGAGATATACGCGGTAGCGATGATGCCGCCGATCTTGTCCTTTTGAGCGGCCAGCAGGGCATTGATCTTCTGGTCCCCCCGCTCCTGGTTGTCGGTGTCACCGACAGTCTGCAGAAGCGTGACCGCACCCTTGGTCTCGTCGACCGCCTTCGTCACCGCCTGCTCCCGCAGCGTGGTGTTCGGATCGACGAGCAACCCGGCCACATGGACGATGGCGCCTTTGCCGCCCATGGCTGCGATCAGCGCCTTGGTGCCGACATAGGCAGCCTGAAACACGTCCGTAGAGAAGCAGAACGCCGCAGCGGTCGGGTCCTTGGCGCAGCCGGCGATCGCGATCGAAGGAAGTCCGCCTGCCTTCAGTTCTCCGAGGGTAGAGTTGATGCCAACCGCATCGCCCGGGAAGATACCAAACGCGTTCGTGCCCTGTGCGGCGAGGCTTTCGAGCAACTGCGTCTGAGTCTCGAGCTTCCACTCGGCGGGCACCTGATACGCGACCTTTGCAATGCCGAAATCCTTTGCGGCGTCGGTCAGTCCAGGCTCCCAGCCAGCAAAGTAGGGGTGCGGACCACCCGGCACGAGCGCAATCCGGTGATCGGAAGCGACCGCTGCGAGTGGGGCCAGCGCGAGCGGGCCGGCGAGGCACGCAGCGAGTACACCCCGACCGACGCGTTTCATACCGCCGGTCACGAATCCCGTCTCCATTTGTCCAATCCTCAATTCATCCTCCTAAGTTGCTGGCCGGTTATGCTGGCGCCCAGCTTTGCGCCCATGCCCCGACCATCGTTGGATCGGTTGTCCAGTGGCCCGATCAGAGGCTCGGTAACCTGCTACGCCACCTCGCGGTCAGACCGCGAAGTCGCTCACTTTGGGCCTATAGGCCGTAGAACCTTTCGGCGTTCGATGCCCAAACCTTCTGTTGGTCCGCGCGCGTCATATGCTTGAGAGCCCCATCCACGACATCGACCCACCTGCTGTAGTCGGCGACCAGATTGACCACGGGCCAGTCGCTTCCGAAGACGAGGCGGTCTGGCCCGAAGATATCGATGACCGTTTCCAGATAGGGCTGCACCCGCTCGGGCGTCCATTCCGGACCGTCTTCGGTCAGGATACCGGAGAGCTTGCAATGGACGTGATCGAGTTGACGAAACTGCTCCATGTCACGGGCCCAGGACGTGAGTTCTCCCTGCTTGATCATCGGCTTCGCAATATGGTCGACGATGACCGGGAGGTCAGGGTAGCGCTCCACAAAGCGGACCGTGTTGATTATGTGCCGCGGCTTGATCAGGGCGTCGAAACGCAGGCCGAGCCCGCACAGCCGTCGAACGACCGCATCGAGTTCGGGACGCAGGATCCAATCATCCTCGGGGAGGTCCTGCAGGTAGGGCCGAATACCCTTCAGCACGGGCGAACGAGCCCATTGCTCGAGGTCTCGGACCGCGTCAGGAGCCAACATATCCACCCACCCGACGACGCCGCGGATGAAGTCGTGTCCGTCGGCAAGACCTAGGAGGTAGCCCATCTCCTCGATGGTGGACGCGGCCGAGACCAGTACGCAACCTTCGACGCCGTTCGCCTCCATCAGCGGTCGGGCATCACGTGGACCGTAGTCTCCGTAAAGAACCTTCAGTTCGGGCGTCATCCAGAGCGAGTAGGATCGCTCCATCGCCAGGGTCCAGAAATGCATGTGGGTATCGATGCGACGCATGCTTATTCTCCGTCCTTACCGCCCTAGAAAATCCGGAGGCCCGCCAGCAGGCCGCCATCAGCGGTGAATTGCGCTCCCGTGCAGAACCCCGACCTGGGGCTTGCGAGAAAGGCCGCGAGTTCGGCGATCTCCCAGGAGTGACCGAGGCGTCCAAGGGGCACTGGTTTGGCGAACTCGCGGTACATTTCCTCAATACTCCGCCCATTTCCATTCACCCTTGCAAAGTGTTCCTGCATCGGCGTGATGATCGACCCCGGGCAGATCGTGTTTGCGCGAATGTTGTGCTTGGCCAGGTCCACGGCCAGAGTGTGGGTAAACGTAACGATGGCGCCTTTCGTAGTCGCATAGGCGCAGACGCCGGGCGTGTTCGAAGTGGCCTGCACCGAAGCCACGGTGATAATCGACCCACCCCGGCTGGCAATCAGGTGCGGCACACCGTAATGGCACGTGAGATACATCGACTTCACGTTGACCGCGAAAGTACGGTCCCAGGTGGCTTCGTCGGTCTCGAGCACATCGCCAATGGGATGAATGGCGGCCGAGCAAACCAGTATGTCGAGACCTCCGAAGGTCTCGACGGTCCGATCGATCGCGTGGCTTACAAATGCAGATTGGCTGGCATCGCCGAAAAGGCCAACGGCTTTGAGCCCATCGTCGGTGAATTGCTTCGCGACGATGAGTGTGTCGTTCGCGTGACCGACTATGGAGACGTTGGCTCCTCGCTCGGCAAGCAGCCGGGCCGTGGCCAAGCCAATGCCGGAACTTCCCCCGAGTACAAAGGCCGTCCGGCCCTCGAACTCGCGCTCCACTGGTAGAAGCTCCATCATCCTTCCCTCCGGCACTAGCAGGACTGACCGAATGCCGCCACCGCCTGGTCGGTCAGCGTGCACCCTGCCCCGGGCATCTGCGGCCGGACATAGTGGCCGTCCTCGACCTTAATGGGCTCGACAAAACAGTCCTTGATCCATGGGATGTATTCCAGCATCGAGGTCGCCGGATGCCAGTATGAAAGGTGGACATGCACCTGCCCCATGTCGCCCACGTGAGCGAC
>DATBYX010000081.1:0-2990 GCA_036513475.1 Xanthobacteraceae bacterium
GCTCAAAGGGCCGGAGCACGAGGACTACACGCTCTATTCCTCCCACACGGTATGGCAAAGTAAGGCAACGTTCGAGTCCTGGACCAGGTCGGAAGCATTCCGTGTTGCCCACCGGGACGCTGGCCAGAACAAGCCGCTCTATCTCGACCATCCGCAGTTCGAAGGCTTCGAGGTCCGCCAGACGGTGCATCGCGGCGAAGATGCGGTCGCGTAGAGCGGCTGTCGGACATAGCTATCGCTCCTGGCGAAGGCACGACCTGGGTATCGAGTTGTGAGCGCCGATAACGCCATCTATCTGGCAACGATCTGGGCCATCCCGGTGATCATCGCCATTACCTTTCATGAAGCTGCGCACGGCTTCGTCGCGCATCTTCTTGGCGACGACACCGCATGGCGGCTTGGACGCGTGAGCTTCAATCCGCTAAAGCACGTCGATCCGTTTGGCACGATCCTGCTACCTGGCGTTCTGGTGCTGCTGCACTCGCCATTCTTGTTCGGCTATGCCAAACCGGTGCCCGTCAATTTTCGCGCTCTCCGCCGGCCACGGCGCGACATGGTGCTGGTTGCTGCAGCGGGACCGGCCATGAACATCGCGCTCGCAGTGGCCGCGGCTTTGGCGTTCCACTTCGTCGGTTATCTACCCGCCACCAGCGCGCAGTGGCTGGCGGCTAACTTGAAAAATGCGTTGATTTTTAACGTAGTGCTGGCCGTGTTCAATTTGTTTCCGCTGCCACCTCTCGATGGCGGCCGCATCCTGGTGGGGAGTCTACCCAAGAGCGCCGCCGCGTCCGTTGCGCGGCTGGAGCCATACGGGTTGGCAATCCTGATCTGTCTGCTCATCGTGTTGCCGTTGCTCGGTGCTCAGCTGGGTATCGACCTGAGCGTGGTCTCGCGCGCCCTCGCTATTTCGACAGGCGCTATTGTCGAGGCCATACTTGTTGTGACCGGCAACATCTAGTAGTAGGGTTGTAGCGTTGAATAAAATCATCCTTGGGTTGAGCCAAGGCTGCAAGCTCGCTTTTCTTGCATGTCGGCGTTTTCACACAGCTTTCCGGCCTCGATCGGTCGCTGCGAGCATCATTAGCAGTCTCCATTGACGAGTGCCAGGATTGAGAGTACACATAGGTCTTTCCGGACAACGCTGCCGTCCGCAATGGGCTGCTTCGCCACGAGCCTTCGTGCGCCCGGAGAACCAACGCAATCGAATTTGGAGGACAATATGAAGTTTCGTCCGCTTCATGATCGGGTTGTAGTCAAGCGCATCGACGCCGAAGAAAAGAGCGCAGGCGGCATCATCATTCCGGATACGGCGAAGGAGAAACCCTCCCAAGGCGAGATCATCGCCGTCGGTCCGGGGGGCCGCGACGAGAACGGCAAATTGATTCCCATCGATCTGAAGGCTGGCGAGGTCGTGCTGTTTGGAAAATGGTCCGGGACCGAGGTCAAGATCGACGGCATCGATTACCTCATCATGAAGGAGAGCGACATCATGGGCGTGCTCGAACAGTCGATCGCCCGCAAGAAGGCCGCGTAGGCGCTGTCGCAGGCACATTCAATGGAGAAGCAAAATGGCTGCTAAAGACGTAAAATTTTCAGTCGATGCGCGCGACCGGATGTTGCGCGGTGTAGACATCCTCACCAACGCAGTCCGCGTGACGCTTGGTCCCAAGGGCCGCAATGTCGTACTCGACAAGTCGTTCGGCGCGCCTCGCATCACCAAAGACGGTGTCACTGTGGCGAAGGAGATCGAGCTGGAAGACAAGTTCGAGAACATGGGCGCACAAATGGTGCGAGAAGTGGCGTCGAAGTCCTCGGACTTCGCCGGCGATGGTACGACCACCGCAACGGTTCTCGCGCAAGCCATTGTCAAGGAAGGCTCCAAGGCGGTTGCCGCCGGTATGAACCCGATGGACCTCAAACGCGGCGTCGACCTCGCCGTCGAGGCCGTGGTTGCGGATTTGCAGAAGAACTCGAAGAAGGTCACGTCCAACCAGGAGATCGCGCAGGTTGGGACGATCTCGGCGAACGGCGATACGGAAATTGGCCAGTTCCTCGCCGATGCGATGAAGAAGGTCGGCAACGAGGGTGTCATCACCGTCGAAGAGGCGAAGTCCCTGGAGACCGAGCTCGAGGTGGTCGAAGGCATGCAATTCGACCGCGGCTACATCTCGCCGTACTTCGTCACCAACGCCGACAAGATGCGCGCAGAGATGGATGACGCATACATCCTGGTCTATGAGAAGAAGCTGTCTGGTTTGCAGGAGTTGCTACCGCTGCTCGAAGCTGTTGTGCAGACATCGAAACCGCTCGTCATCATCGCTGAGGACGTTGAGGGCGAGGCGCTCGCAACACTGGTCGTCAATAAGCTGCGTGGCGGCCTCAAGGTCGCGGCGGTCAAGGCTCCAGGCTTCGGAGATCGACGCAAGGCGATGCTCGAGGACATCGCGATCCTCACCGGCGCGCAAGCGATCTCGGAAGATCTGGGCATCAAGCTCGACAAGGTGACGGTGAGCATGCTCGGCCGCGCCAAGAAGGTGATGATCGAGAAGGAAAACACCACAATCGTCAGCGGCGCCGGCAAGAAGTCGGACATTGAAGGCCGCATCAAGCAGATCAAGGCGCAGATTGAGGAGACCACGTCGGATTACGACAAGGAAAAGCTGCAGGAGCGTTTGGCCAAGCTTGCCGGCGGTGTGGCGGTGATCCGCGTCGGTGGTGCGACGGAGACCGAGGTGAAGGAGCGCAAGGATCGCGTCGACGACGCGATGCATGCAACCCGCGCCGCGGTGGAGGAAGGCATCCTGCCGGGTGGCGGGGTGGCGTTGCTCCGCGCCGGCGAAACGCTGAAAAAGCTGCGAGTCGCCAACGACGATCAGAAGACCGGCGTCGACATCGTGCGCAAGGCACTCAGCTGGCCGGCACGCCAGATCGCGATCAACTCGGGCGAGGATGGTTCTGTCATAGTCGGCAAGATCCTCGAGAACGATCAA
>DATBYX010000082.1:0-9327 GCA_036513475.1 Xanthobacteraceae bacterium
CCGCTCACGAGAAACAGCATCTCCCTCGTCGACGCCAAGGCGGGAAACGTCAGCGTGACGCGCGGCACGTACGGCTCACAGCCGGCTTGCTCCACGCCCACGACCCAACGTTCCTTTTCCTGCAGTGCCGGGCTGTGCGGGAACAGCGATGCGGTATGCCCGTCCGGTCCAACACCCATGAGCACGACATCAAACAGCGGCCGCGCCGGGTCGAGCCGGTCGCGACCATAAAATCGCTTGAGCTCGGCCTCGTAACGATGCGCTGCGATCTCGGGGCTGCCCTCCATTGTCGGCATCCCATGCACGTTCGCGCGCGGAGCCTCGACGGAATCCAGAAAGAGCCGCCGCACCATCCCCATGTTGCTCAGGGGGTCCTCGGGCGGCACGAAGCGGTCGTCGCCCATGAACCAATGGGTGCGCTCCCACGGCATCCTGCTGCGGTAAGGGTTCGTTGCAAGCAATCGGTAGAGGGGCTCGGGGGTGGAGCCACCGGTCAGACAAATGGCCACACGGCCTGGCGTCTCTGCAATACGGTCGAGGAGACGCCGGGCTGCGGTTTCCGCCAGTGCCTCGGCGTCCTGCGTTACGACAAGCTGCGGTCTACGCGCAGGCACCCTTTTCCCCGGATTCAATTGGTCGCCACCGGCGTCCATCGCGCGCGAGGAGATGATCCGCCTCAGTCGGACCTTCACTGCCGGCCTTGTAGGTCGCTAAACCCTCCCCACCCGCGTTGCGCCACGCATCCAGGAACGGCTGCACCACGCGCCAGCCCGCCTCGATGCCGTCGGCGCGCTGGAACAGAATCGCATCGCCGATCATGCAATCGTAAAGGAGCGTCTCGTAGCCTGTGCTGGGCGCGGCATCGAAATAGTCCCCATACCTGAAGGTCATTCCGACACCTGTGAGACCAATCGAAGGACCCGGCACCTTGGCATTGAACTTCAAGGTGATGCATTCGCTTGGCGCGATCCCGAGCACCAGGAAATTCTGCGCCAATCGATCCACCGGAGTATCGCGAAACATCGCAAACGGCGCCTGCTTGAACTTGATCGCGATCTCGGTCAACCGCGCGCGCAACGCCTTGCCGGTGCGCAGATAAAACGGCACCCCCGCCCAGCGCCAGTTGTCGATCATCAGCTTGAGGGCAACATACGTCTCGGTTGTGCTGTTCGGGTTGACGTCCTTGCTCCTGCGATAATCTTCGATCGCACGATTGGCGACAAAGCCAGCCTGATACTGCGCCCGAACCGAATTGCGAATGGCGTCGGCCTCGCTTTGCACCTGGGTGGCGTCGAGCAATTCCGCCTTCTCGGCCCGCACGGCGCCTGCTTCGAACCGGGCGGGCGGTTCCATGGCAACGAGCGACAGCAGCTGAAAGAGATGGTTGGGGACCATGTCGCGCAAAGCCCCGGTTGCGTCGTAGAAACGGCCACGGTGACCCACGCCGAGCTCCTCGGCCACCGTAATCTGCACGTGGTCGATGTGATCGCGGTTCCAGATCGGCTCGAACAGGCCGTTGGCGAAGCGCAGCACCAGGATGTTCTGGACCGTTTCCTTTCCAAGATAATGATCGATGCGGTAGATCTGATGCTCGTGAAGAACTTGGAGGAGCTTGCGATTGAGCTCCTGTGCGGAAGCGAGATCGGTGCCGAATGGCTTCTCGATGATCACACGGCGCCAGCTGCCGTTGCCCTCGCGGGCGAGCCCGGTTTCCCCGAGCCGCCGGGCGATCGGCTCGAAGGCCGCAGGCGGCGTGGCCAGGTAGAACAGGCGATTACCGGGGCCATTGCGTTTCTCTTCGATGCGCGCAAGTTCCTGACGCAATCTGTCATAGGTTTCGGGGTCCTCGGCTCCGCCTTCGAGGTAGGAAACGCAGCCGAGCAGTTGCCGCATAACCGCAGGATCGCTGTCGCGCGTCCCAAACTGGTGCAGCGCCTTTTCCAGACCGTCGCGGAAAACTTCTGTCGGGAGCTTCGTGCGCCCTACCCCGACGATCGAAAACGCGTCCGGCAACAGCCCCCCGGCGGCGAGATTGTACAGCGCGGGCATGAGCAATCTGTGGGTCAGATCTCCTGACGCGCCAAAGATAACAAACGAGCACGGATCCGGCGTCCGCACCGAGGCAGCTGCGTTGCCCGCGTTCATCAGCGAGCTCCGGAATGCCTCCCCCCGGAAGGGGGAGGTCGAGTGGCGCACTTTGAAGGAGGCAGGCTGATCGTGTGGGTCATCTGTGTTGAGTCCTTGCAATCTGCGCCTTGTCGGTTTGTGATTTGGTAAGTTGTGCTCTGGCGGCTTCCATGACGCGTTCGGGCATGGTCATGAGATGCGAATTCCATAAAGCACATCGGCATAATCGACGCGATTGGAAAATACCCGATCTTCTACAACTTGCTCCAAGGTAATGCGTTCCCCGCTGAGCCACATCCACGCCCCACGGCATCGTGATCAGCCGGTCGCGTCCACACGCCCCGAACAAAAGCACCCCAACGGCAACATGCGGACGTACCCCCCGGATATCGCGGCGCGCCTTGCGCCAAATGCGAGCCGAGCACATCGAGCGGCGCGCCAGCATCCAGGCTACTCCCTACTCGCCGCGTGTTGCCTGTACCCCGCCTCGCTTCTCGGCAGGTTTCTTCTCGTGGCTCAGGTTATGCGCCGTGTTGATCAGCGAGACGTGGGAGAAAGCCTGGGGAAAATTTCCGAGCAGGCGCTGTCCCGCCGCGTCATATTCTTCCGATAACAGTCCGACGTCATTGCGCAGACCAAGAAGCCGCTCGAACAAACGTTCCGCCTCTTCGGCGCGGCCGAGCAAGCAGTAAACATCCGCGAGCCAGAAGCTGCAAGCGAGGAAGGCCCCCTCCCCAGGCGGCAGACCGTCGTGCGAGCGGGCAGTGCGGTAGCGATGCACGAAACCATCGATCAAGAGATCGCGCTCGATCGCTTCGACGGTCGCGCGTACCCGAGGATCGGCGGGTGGCAGGAAGCCGACGGCGGGGATCAGCAACAGGCTCGCGTCAAGCTCCTTGGTTCCGTAAGCCTGGACGAAGCAACCACGCTCCGGATCAAATCCTTTCCGGCACACCTCCTCATGAATTTCCTCCCGCACGCGCCGCCACCGGTCGAGCGGCCCCTGCATGCCGAATTCCTCTGCGCTCTTGATCGCGCGGTCGAATGCAACCCACGCCATGATCTTGGAGTAGGTGAAATGCTGTGGCGGACCGCGTATTTCCCAAATGCCGCTGTCCGGTTCCCGCCAGATCAATTCCAGGTGCTCCATCACCTTGAGCTGGAGCGCCCAAGCGACCTTGTGCTCAGGAAGCCCTACACGACGGCCATGGTATAGCGCATTCATCATCTCGCCAAATACATCGAGCTGGAGCTGCGCGTGCGCCGCGTTGCCGATGCGCACCGGCTTGGAGGATTCGTACCCTTCGAGCCAAGGCACTTCCCATTCCCAAAGCCGTCGTTCGCCAGCGATTCCGTACATGATCTGCAGCTGATCGGGACTGCCGGCGGCAGCGCGCACCAGCCAGTCGCGCCAGTCACTCGCCTCTTCGGAGTAACCTCCGTCCATCATGGCAAGCAACGTGAGCGTCGCGTCACGCACCCAGCAAAATCGGTAATCCCAATTTCGAACCCCGCCGATCTGTTCGGGCAAGGAGGTCGTCACGGCGGCGGCGATGCCGCCCGTGGGGGCGTACGTCAGCGCCTTGAGCGTGATCAGCGAACGCCGCACGGCATCCGACCATGGCCCGGCTTCGCTGCAACGACCCGACCACTCCAGCCAGAATTGTTCGGTATCATTGAGCGCGGCAAATGGATCCGGCAGCTCAGGCGGCGGCAGATACGAGGGCGCGTGCGTGAGCACAAAGGGTACGCGCTCGCCCGGCGAGACAGTGAACTCGCTTAAGGTGGCGAGATCTTCGCCCCGCAGCGGAGCCGGTGTCTTCAGCGCAAGCATTTGCGGTCCGGCGACGGCGCGCAGGATCCCGTCATCGAGCCGCCTAACCCAGGGCACGGTGGAACCATAATCAAATCTGATGGTGAGCTCGCTGCGCATGCGCACCCGCCCCTCCAGCCCGACCACGATCCGCACGACATCGGAGGCTTTCCCATTTGGGGGCATGAAGTCGATGAGGAGGACGCGTCCTTCACGCGTTGTGAAAGCAGTCTCCAGGATCAGAGTGTCAGGGCGGTAGCGCCGCGACACCTCTGCTGTTTCTTCGGGAGCAATAATCCAATGGCCGTTTTCCGGCCCGCCAAGCAGCGCGGCAAAGCAGGCATCGGCATCGAATCGTGGAAGGCAGAGCCAATCGATCGAGCCATCCCGGCCGACGAGCGCCGCCGTTTCACAGTCGCCTATGAGCGCGTAGTCTTCGATCCGAAGGGGCACGGCAGCTGACGCTCTATGACGGGCGCTCCAGATCGGACTTGAGCGCCATGAGGAAGCGAGCCGCCTCGCCGCCGGTGACAACGCGATGGTCGAAGGTGAGGGAGAGCGGCAGCACGCGCCGCACGGCAGGCTGTCCCGCATGCGCCACTACGCGAGGAGCGACCCGGCCGGCGCCCACGATCGCAACCTGGGGCGGAACGACCACCAGGTTCGCAAAGAGCCCCCCGATCATCCCGAAGTTCGAAAGCGTTATGGTCGCGCCACGAAGCTCCTCCGGTGGAATCGATCGCGCCGCAGCGTCGGCCCGCATGCGATCAAGTCCCGCACGCAGATCCTTGGCGTCGCGCTCCCCGACATTGCGCAAGACCGGCACCAGCAAACCACCTTCGAGATCGACCGCAATCCCGATGTCGATGCGGGCGATGAGGCGCCGCTCGCCTGCTTGGGCATTGTACCAGGCATTAAGCGAAGGCTCGGCTTTGGCCGCAGCGGCGATCGCGTGCACGAGCCGAATGGTGATGTCATCCTCCTTTTTCCAGCCGTCGATATCGGCCTCATCGGTCACCGTAGTCCGCGCTACCTCGGCATGGGCCGTCGTCATACGTTGCGCCATGGCGCGCCGCATGCCCCGCAAGGGCTCGGCAGGACCGGCATCCACCATGCTCTTGGCCGCGCGTTCCACGTCCGCTCGTGTAATGGCACCGCCAGCGCCGGTTGGCTGCACCAGGTTGAGATCAACGTCGAGCTTGCGCGCGAGGGCACGAACCGCGGGAAGAACTTGGATCGGGCGAGCGCGTGCGGGCTCCGCGCTCGTCTCGCGCGCGGCGACGCTCTTTTCGCCGCGGTCGATCTCGCCGACGACGGTCCCGGAATCCTCCTGCTGACCTTCCGCAAACTCGACCAATGGCGCCCCCACCTTCACCACATCGCCCTTGCCGCCGAACAACCGAGCGATACGGCCGCTCTGGGGAGAAGGGACTTCCACCACGGCCTTGTCCGTCTCGACTGACACGAGCGGCTGATCGGCCACGATGTTATCGCCCTCGTTCACGTACCAGGCCACGATCTCCGCTTCTTCGAGGCCCTCACCCAGATCGGGCAGATTGAATTGGCGCATGCGGGAATCCCGTTCAACCAGATTGGCACGCGTTGCGCGCGGCGGCGACGATGCGGCCAACCGAAGGCATGTACTCCTGCTCAAGGCGGGGAAGCGGCACGATCGTATCGTAACCAGTGACACGCACGACCGGCGCGAGCAGGGATAGGAGACCACGTTCCGCGATCAGAGCCGCGATTTCGGCGCCGAATCCTCCGGTCCGAGCGGCCTCGTGCACGATGACGCAGCGACCGGTCTTCGCGACTGAGGACAGCACCGCGTCCTCATCGTAGGGCTTGAGCGTGGCAAGATCGATCACTTCCACATCGATGCCCTCGAGCGCGAGCTCCTCGGCAGCGGCAGAGGTCTCCTTCACCATCGCGCCCCAGCTGATCAGCGTCACATCGCGACCTTCCCGCAGAATGAAGGCGACATCGAGCGGCAAGGCCTCGCCATCATCTTCGACGTTGCCTTTTGCGGCCCGGTAAATGCGGGTGGGCTCCAGAAAGACAACGGGGTCGGGATCGCGGATCGCGCCAAGCAGCAGACCATAGGCGCGTTCCGGCGATGATGGCGTCACGACCCGCAGCCCCGGAATGTGGGCGAGCATGGCCTCCGTGCTTTCCGAATGATGCTCGGGCGCGCGGATGCCCGCGCCGTAGGGGGTGCGCAGGACCATCGGGCAGCTCAGTCGCCCCTGCGTTCGCGTCCGGATGCGGGAGGCGTGATTCACAAGCTGGTCGATGCAGGGATACATGAAACCCATGAACTGAATTTCGCCGACCGGCTTCAACCCCTGCGTGGCCATGCCGACGCACAGTCCACTGATCAACAGCTCGGCAAGCGGGGTATCGATCACCCGATCGGCGCCGAACCGCTGCTGCAGGCCGGCAGTGGCGCGAAACACGCCGCCATTGACCCCGACATCCTCGCCCAGCACGACCACGTTCGGGTCTTCGTCCATGGCGCGGGCCAGCGCCAGAGTGATGGCTTCGACCAGCGTCACCTCAGCCATCGGACCTTCCATGGCGATTGCGTTTTAGCTCCTCACGCTGGCTGGCGTATACCCTGGGAAGCTCGGCATACAGATAATCGAACATGGTCTCCGGGGCGCGTGGGCCGACCGCCAGGTAGCGCTCGACCGCCGCTTCCACGCGCTGCTGGCAGTCCGCTACGAGCTCCTCCTCGTCCGATTTGCCCCAAACCTTCTGGCTCACCAGGTACGAACGCAATCGGGCGATCGGCTCCTCCTTCCATCGTGCTTGGACTTCCTCTGCCGGGCGGTAGCGTCCCGCATCATCCGCGGTCGTGTGGTCGCTGAGCCGGTAGGTCAGAGCCTCTATCAGCCGCGGCCCCTTCCCGGCGCGGGCATCGGCGATTGCGTCGGCCATCGCGGCGTGCACCGCAATCACGTCGTTGCCGTCGACCTGTTCTCCGACAAAGCCCGCGGCAATGGCTTTCTGTGCCAGAGTTTCGGACGCCGTCTGCAGCTTCAGAGGCACCGAGATAGCCCATTGATTGTTGTTGGCCACAAATATGACGGGCAGCTTCCAGACGCCGGCGAAATTCATCGCTTCCCACACGTCGCCCTTCGATGTCGCGCCGTCCCCGAACAGGCAAACCGCAACCCGCGGCTGCTTGCGCAAGAAAAACGCATAGGCGACTCCCGCCGCGTGCGGCGCCTGCGATCCGACTGGAATACAGTACGGGAGATCATGCGCCGGCCCGGACGAGCGATTGCCGCGCTCGTCGCCGCCCCAGAATAAAAGGATTTCCTCCATCTTCATGCCGCGCCAGAGCAGTGCCCCGTTGTCCCGGTAGGACGGAACGATAACGTCCTCCTCGCGCATCGCACTGGCGACCCCGACGGAGACCGCTTCCTGTCCGAGCGAAACGGCATACGTACCAAGCCGGCCCGTGCGTTGCAGCGACACCGCCTTGAGATCGAACGTGCGGGTGAGCACCATTCCACGGTAAAGCGAACGGAGCACGTTCGCATCCGCTGCGAATGCCGGCAGCTGCCGCAACACTTTGCCGTCCGGTGCGAGATAGGAGCGGCGGCGCACCTCGAAGCGCGCGATGACGGGCAGCTCCTGGTCTGCTGTCGCCGATTGTTCAGTCACGGCCGAATTCCTCTCCGAGAGCTCGACCGAGCTTACAGGCGCAGCGCACATTACGCATCAAGCGAAAAAGTAGAGCCACAACGCCCCGAAGACGAGCACCACGCCAACCAGGCTTACGATCAGCACATAGCGGACGTTATGGCCTGTCACGCCCTCGCGGGCCTCCGTCGTACTTTTTACAATCCGTTGATCGCGCTCAATCATTGCAACCTCATCCTCATGATTCAATCCGAGTTGTTGACCTTGAAGATGCGATCGATTCGGCCGGCCATGATGAAATCGTTTTCATGCAGCCCCTTGATCTTCTTCGTGCGCAGGGAAACCGTCGCATAGCCCCAGCCGAAACTGACGTCGGGATGGTGGCCCTGTGTTTCCGCGAGCTCGCCAATGCGCTGCACGAAGCTCAGCGCCTCGCGAAAGTTACGAAACCGGAAGCTCCTCTCGATGCGGTGCGCTTCATCGCGAAGCTCCCAGTCCGGCACCTGAACATGGAGCCGCTCGGCGTCTTCTTGAGTCAGGGGCGGGATGCCGCCGCGGCAGGGCGTGCACGTCTTCTCCGCAAGGTTATCCATCATCGAGACATCTCCGCGTCGTGCTGACCGATCGATCTCGCCGAATACGATGTCGAGGGAACTTTTTTGCAGGCATGCGAGTTCCGAGCGGAAACAGGAAAATGTAAACAGACGCGGCTGCTCGCGAGAATGTCGGCAAGCGTTTGAAGATATCGTAGGGCGGGTTGCGGTGGATTACGCTGCGCGCTTAACCTCTTCAGCCTCGTTGGATTGGAAGCTCACCCGGCGACCCGCGTTTGGTTGGGAATGTAGCTGGAACCGCGAGTGCAGTGCGGGATTGATGATCGGTCAGGCACCCCAAAACAGGCGAGGCAAACCGTGCGCACCATCGATGTTCAGGATTACGCGCGTCAGCTGCTCGACGCACAAGGTTTCAAGGCAATCGCTCAAGCTGCGCAAAAGGCCTCCGCCTTCGAAGCGCAAGGCGACGCCAAGCAGGCTCAGACGTGGAGACGCATCGAAGCGGCATTGATTGAAATGCGCGGGCCGCGCGAAAGCTGATACCTGGCGACGCCAAGGACCGCGGATCAGTTCAATCTTTGCGAGCGCAGGGTGTGCGTTCCTTCTCCGATGAGTGCGCGTCAGGGATTCGGCGCACCAGTCTCAAAGCGGATCCCTTGTGCAAGGAACATGGTCGCTCTTGTCGCTCTTGTCATGCGGCAACGGCGGTTGGCTATGATCCCCATTCCCTGATACGCATCAAGCTTGGCGGAATGAATGACTCCATGCGGCTGCCAAGGAGGCCGACACCCGCGCGATCACGTTCTAAACAGCTGGTTGGCCCATTCGCCGCTGATTGCGTCCCTGGAGATCACGATGGCGGAGAGCAGGAATTACACCGGCGGCTGCCACTGCGGCGAAGTCCGTTTCGAGGTCACAGCCGACATCAGCAGCGTGGTCTCCTGCAACTGCTCGATCTGCCAAAAGCGGGGCGCGCTGTGGGTGTTCGTTCCGGCAGACAAGTTTGCGCTGCGTGCGGGCTTGGAGGATCTGAGGGACTATCAGTTCGGAAAGAAGAGCATCCACCATGAGTTCTGCCCGCAATGCGGCGTCGGCGCGTTCTCGCGCGGGCGGACAGCGCAGGGCGCAGAGACGGTTGCAGTCAACGTGCGTTGCCTCGACGATCTCGACATTAGCTTTCTC
>DATBYX010000083.1:0-11514 GCA_036513475.1 Xanthobacteraceae bacterium
TAGTCAGGTGACGACGGCGCCGGAGGCGATTACCACCCGGTTTGATCGGGAGACGGACCAGCCCCGGGTGGCGGTGCTGTTGCGTGCCGGCTGCACGCATATGCGCAAGGCCTTCGACATCGAGGATATCAACCTCGACGAACTCATCGCGACCGCAATGGACGACCCACAGGCGATGGGCGAGAGCAAGACGTTCCGCGGCATCAATTTTGCCGATCTGCTGACCGCGTATCGTGAGTTCTGCAAGAACGAGCAGGTGCCGACCCCGGCGGTCAACCTCGCCGAGGTGATCGATTTCTACAACAAGGCGCTCACCGACCTGCCCGATCACAGCAAGCTCAAGGGCCTCAAGCTTCCCGGCGCAAGCGTGGTGCTGGACCGGCGCGGGGAGCGTTTTGCCGAGGTATTCGAGGAGAACCAGCGGCGGGTCTGGGTGGTGCTCGCCGACATTCCGGAGCAGGTGCAGAAGGCGTTCGTGGCGGCCGAGGACAAGCGCTTCTATGAGCACAAAGGCATCGACGAGCGCGGGCTGATCCGGGCCTTTATCGGCAATCTCGCCCAGTCCGGCCGGCCGCAGGGGGGCTCGACCATCACCCAGCAGGTGGTCAAGAACCTGCTGGTGGGGGAAGAGCTCACGTATGAGCGCAAGATCCGCGAGATGGTGGTGGCCTCGCGGGTGGAGCACGCGCTGAGCAAGGCGGAGATTCTCGAGCTTTATCTCAACTCGGTGTATCTGGGGCGGGGGTCGTGGGGGATCGAGCTTGCTGCGCGCAGCTATTTCGGGAAGACGGCAAAGGATCTCAGTCTGGAAGAGGGCGCGCTCCTGGCCGGGCTGACCAAGGGTCCGAACTATTTTTCGCCCGACCGGCATCCCGGACGGACGCAGGAGCGCCTGGCCTATGTGTTGAGCCGGCTGCGGGAGGACGGGGTGATCCCCCCCGAGCAGGTGGGCCGGGGCTTGCCTACGCTGCCCACCATGGTGGCGTACGAACGCCCACACCGGGACATCGGCTTTCATTTCGTCGATCAGGTCGCGCGTGAAGCGAAGTCGGTTGCGGGCATTGAGGCGATCACGGCCAGTTCCTACACGGTGCGCTCGACGATCAGCCCGCCGCTGCAGCGGGAGGTAGAGGGGGCTTTGCAGGAGGGGCTGTGGCGCTATGAGCGCAATGCCGGGCGGCTGCAATTCCGCGGCCCCGAGGCAAGCCTGGCCAAGGCGGTCAAGCGGATCGAGGCGGAAAGAAAGGCCGGCGAGAAGAAACCGGCTTGGCAGGAAGCGCTCGCGAATGCGCGGCTGCCGCTCTATGACGTGCACTGGACCTCCGCCGTGGTCGTTGAAAAGCCGACTGGGAAGAAGGGCGAGGCGTGGCGGGTCGGGCTTGCGGACGGGCGGGTGTTGCCGCTCTCGCTCGACAACGCGCTCGCCCAACGCAAGCTTGCACTCCACGACGTGATCTTCGTGCGGGTTGTTGACGGCGGCGGGAAGAACAAGGGGGCGGCACGGGCCGAGCTGCGGGTACGGCCTGTGGTCCAGGGCACGGTGGTGGTGCTGGAGAACAAGACCGGGCGCATCCTCGCCATGGCCGGGGGCTTCTCCTATCCCTTGAGCCAGCTCAACCGCGCGACGCAGGCGGTGCGCCAGCCAGGCTCTGCGATCAAGCCATTGAGCTATCTCGCCGCCCTCGGCCGGGGGCTCCAGCCCAACACGCTTATCGCTGATGATCCGATCACGCTGCCGCCCATCGGCACTGGTCGCATCCGCGAGCAGGATTATTGGACGCCGAAAAATTACGACGGCAGCGGGGGCGGTATTCTCACCTTACGCGGTGCGCTTGAGAACTCGCGCAATCTCGCCACCGTGCACCTTCTCACCGGCGGTATAGAGGACAATCCGGAAGCGAGCCTGGATCGACTCTGCCGGCTTGCGATGGAGGCGCGGATTTATCACGAGTGCGTGCGCTACTATCCTTTCGTGCTCGGCGCGCAACCGGTGCGACCGGTGGACCTCGCAGCTTTCTACGCTGCGATCGCCAATGAAGGCATGCGCCCGGAGCCATACGTGATCGACTCCATCGAGCGAAATGGTCTGATCGTATATCGGCATGATCCGAAGTCGTCTGCAATGATCGGCTCGGTTGATCGCCCCGCATTCTATCAGCTCAAAACGATGATGCAGGGAGTTTTGGCGCGTGGGACGGCGCGGTCGGTCGCCTATCTTTCGCCTTACGTTGCCGGAAAAACCGGCACCTCCGATAACGAAAATGATGCGTGGTTCGTCGGTTTCACCAACGACGTGACGGTTGCGGTTTGGCTTGGATACGACAACTCCGACGGCAAACGCCGCACCCTTGGTGGAGGGGCGACCGGAGGGCACGTGGCCGTGCCCATTTTCGAGTCTGTGATCCCGGCGGTCTGGGCGCATGTTGCGCAGAAAGCGGCGCTGGCGCCGCCTTCAGCGGAGGCCAAGCGGCAGCTCGCGTGCACATCGGTCAATCTCGACTCGGCCGAAACGCAACGAAACACTGGGCGGGCGGTTACGGAGTGCTTCCGTCTCGACCGCAGCGGCCATGTCGTGGACACCCAGTATCAGCTTGTTTCACGCGAGGACGCCTATATCACCCGCGATGGCGGCGGCTATTATGGCGTTGCCCCGAATCCCAATCCGTTCGGATTCAATCCGTATTACGATCAGCGCCAGGGCGGCTATCAAGGATATTACGACAACTACGGACGCTATGTGCCTGTCCCGCGCGAGGCTGCCCGGCCACCTGCGCCTGTTTACCAGCAGCGCGATCCGCGAGCGCAGGTCGCTCCGCAGTACCAAGCCCCCCGCACCTTCGATCCCTTCAACTTCTTCGGGGGTAATCGTTGGCGCTACAATTGAGAGAGACCATGCACGGTGTGAGAGTTTTTGCGCTTCTCATCTGTGCGGGGGCGGTTGCCGCATCTGCAAGAGCACAGAACGCGCCGCCGGAATTCACCATCCAGGAGACTGCCTCTCCTGCCGGTCTGGCTCCCGAACAGCTCAAGCCGAAGACCATTGAGTTCCTCGATCGTCCAAACGAAGAGCTGATCGATCCGGATGCGGGCCTTATTCGCTTCGAGGATTGGGCTCAGGCGCGGCCCGTAGAGAAGCAATTTCTGAGCCCGTTTCCGAGCTTTGTCGAGCCGATGATCGAGACGACAGTCGATGGCGTGCGCAAGCGCGTCAAGCAAAAGCTGCATATGTATGTGGCGGAGGCGCGCTTCGTGCTAGGGCGGCCCCCCGGATCGCTCGATCTCGCAAGCTACATAAACCTTCCATTCATCGAGCGCATCGATCCGGCGGTCAAGCATCAGCTGATCACGTCAGCCGAGGCGGTTTCCCCAAAGGACCCGCGTGCCGCTCCTAATCAACACCCTTTGCGGCGTTGGTGCGATGCCCGGCCGGTCACAATCTGCATTCGCTCTCGCTATCAATTTGAAGGCAAGCTGCCGCTCGGCATTCAAATCGCCAATAAGCTGAGAGACAGCTCGAAAAGGATCGCTGACCATCTCGAATTTGAGAGTGAGCTTACCTTGCGATCCCCGGCGGAAGTGACCGAGCTGGGTCTCACAAATCTGACCGGGCTGGACACGCCTTCCGTAGGCGCAATCGAGCAGAATATCTATTACGTCAATCAGGTGATGCAATTCGGAAAGTTGCTCGCCGTGTTTCAGCAACATCCCACGAACGTCAACCAAACTATCGTCACCGTTTTTCTTGCCCTCGGAGTGGAAACGAACATCTTTTTGAAAAAGAAGGAATTCAGCAACGTTCCGGTGTTGCGCAACCTGGTTCCGGCGCAGGTGCTGGCAGGCAAGAGCTCGTTCAACTCGGGCAAGTCGATCAGCGCGGGCCTACCCGTCTATGCACGCAATCAGGTGAAGGCGATAGCTGTCATCCTTGACCGCAGCTAGAAACGTGCCTGGCCCACACTTGACCTGGATTCGCTCTGGAGTCTCTTGCCGGACCCAGAGTGGAACACAACTATCGTGGCCAATGCTTGCGCTTGCCGCGGAAATCTCTGCACCACTCGGGAGCGTCAGTGCTAGTGCCACAGGGCGGGGATTGTTAGGAGCGCGGATATGGGTGCCCTGATCGACGGGAAATGGAGCGATGAAGAATTCGGCGCGGAAGTGAGTCGAACGGGTGAATTCCGCCGAGTGGATAGCAAGTTCCGCGACCGCCTCACGGCTGATGGTTCATCGGGCTTCCGGGCTGAGCTTGGTAGGTATCACCTGTATGTCGCCCATGGCTGCCCATGGGCGCATCGCACTCTTATTTTTCGGGTCCTGAAGAATCTCGAAGACGCGATCTCGGTCTCGTATTCGGTCCCAGGTCTGAAGGCGCAGGGCTGGATGTTCGAGAACAATCCGGCTTTTCCCGACTGTCTTCCTGATACCGTCAATGGCTTTCGCTATCTTCACCAGGCCTACACGGCAACCGATCCGCAATACACCGGGAAAGTGACCGTGCCGGTCCTATGGGATAAGAGAACGAAGCGGGTGCTCAACAATGAATCATCCGAGATCATTCGGATGCTCAATAGCGAATTCAAAGGCATCGGAAACGATCTTGACTTCTACCCCCCGCCGTTGCGCTCGGAAATCGATCGGATCAACGATTTTATCTACGCCAATGTGAATAACGGTGTTTACCGATGCGGTTTTGCGCGATCTCAGGAAGCCTACGAAACGGCCTATGACCAGTTGTTCCAGGCGCTGGACGAGATCGAGACTCGCCTTGCACGACAGCGCTATCTCCTCGGCGGGCAGATAACAGAAGCAGATTGGCGACTGTTTCCAACTCTCGTGCGCTTCGATGTGGCCTATTTTTCCTTGTTCAAATGCAATCGGCAGCGCATTGCGGATTATCCGAACCTTTCGAACTACATGCGTGAACTCTACCAGGTGCCCGGGGTCGCAGGCACCGTTAAGTCCCGCTACTACGTCGTAAATTATTGGTCGATCAGACGAGTCAATCCGACCGGCATTATCCCAAAGGGAACACCGGTCGATTACGGACAGCCGCACGACCGCGCACGCTTGGCGGCGTAACTGCGCAAGCACCTGGCTAAAGTTCCATGCGTGGAACTTGGGGCCGCTTCTCAAATTTGCCGTCTTTGGCAGATCAGTCGTAGTCGTCGCATCGAGTTCTCTCCATCAGGCACCTCGCTCTGATGGACTGACTTGAACGATGAGGGGAGGCCCGTTGCGCGGGGCAACGCGGCCAAACACCGACGCCGTAATTTCCCCTGCGGTGCCGGAGATGGTGGGCTGTCTACGCTATCCCTTGAACTTGGTGGCGGTCGATTCGACCGCTGCGCCGAACGCCTTGCTGCGCCCATCCTGGCGCCGCGAGCAACGCTGCCCGTAACCCAAAGCCTACCGTCGGCCGCAAGCGCTCGCAGCCTC
This sequence comes from Xanthobacteraceae bacterium, assembly GCA_036513475.1. GTDB lineage: Bacteria > Pseudomonadota > Alphaproteobacteria > Rhizobiales > Xanthobacteraceae > VAZQ01. Next base: position 5,437 of record DATBYX010000083.1, read on the forward strand.
GACTGGTTCACGTTTTTTCTTGCGGACATCCAGACGGGCTTTGGCCCGTTCGTGGCGATCTATCTCACCGCCCATGCATGGACGCAGTTCGATATTGGTCTCGTTCTCACCGCGGGAGGGTTGGCCGCCCTAGCTGGCCAGATGCCCGGCGGTGTGCTGGTGGATGCGGTACGCTCGGCCCGCCTCCTCGGCGGGCTCGCCGTTGCGGCGATTTGCCTGAGCGCCCTCGCCATTGCGATTTGGCCAATTTTTCCGGTGGTCCTTGCTTCCCGCGTTCTGCATGCATCCGCGAGCTGCGTCATCGGGCCGATTGTTGCGGCCATCAGCCTCGGTCTGGTCGGGCACGCAGCCTTGGGCGCGCGCCTCGGGCGCAATGCGCGGTTTGCCTCCATCGGCAATGGCGTTGCCGCTGCTGGGATGGGCCTTTGCGGGCTGCTTGTGTCCAATCAGGCCGTCTTCTTCTTGACCGCGCTGCTCGTTGCGCCGGCTCTCGTCGCGCTTGTCCGCATTCGTTCCCATGACATCACGGCTCTCAAGCCTGATGTCATCGAGCAGGGCGGGCCCGGAATGGGCTCCATTCTGAGGACTCGGCGTTTGCTCCTTTTTGCAGCCTGCGTTTTGCTGTTCCAGGTGGCGAACGCGGCCATGCTGCCGCTCATGGGCAGCATGTTGACCATGCGATCGAGCGAATGGGCCTCCACCTGGATCGGAGCGTGTATTGTTGTACCGCAGCTCGTGGTGGCGGGGTTTGCTCCCAGCGTGGGACGCCTCGCCGACTCTTGGGGACGACGTCCTTTGCTGTACTTGTGCTTTGCGGCGCTGGCAGCACGCGGCGTGCTGTTTGCGCTTGTGGCCAGCCCATACCTGATTGTCACCGTGCAGGTGCTCGACGGTATCTCAGCCGCGGTTCTGGGGGTCACCATTCCACTCATCGTTGCTGACATTACGCGGGGCACCGGCCGCTTCAACCTTGGACTGGGGATTGTCGGGAGCGCAGTGGGAATCGGCGCAGCCCTGAGCACCACCCTCGCGGGCTACGTCGTTGATCATTTTGGCAGCAGTGTTGCCTTCCTGGGGCTTTCATGCATTGCACTCTGCGGCTCCGCACCGGTCTGGCTGCTGCCGGAAACACGCCCGCAACCGACCGCAGCAGCAACATCCGCCCAGTCCGATAGGTAGTCCTTTGCGATTGGGCGGGGTTGAAGCGCGGCCCCAAACCTTGCGCTCGCCTGGAACTCGTGACGTCCAAAGGGCGCGCTAAGCCTAAAGTGGGTGTACCTCGTCCCTGTGGGGCCGCCCATCGGCTGAAATTTTCCGGTGCAATCCAGGTTCCAATGAAACCGCCGCCTGTCCTCGTGCGTTGGATGCAGTGCATCGCTGTCTCGGGGAGCTTTCGTCCAAATGGATCTATGCCGGTTTGCCACCCGTCCCCTGGCCTTTCTTGGCCATTACGTCGTGGCACGGCCGGCGGCCCATGCGACGATTGTGGGGACTGTCGCCGCTGCGGTGACCTGCTCGGTAGGAGCCCAATACGGCATCAAGCTCCTGGTTGATGCGCTAAGCAGAGGAGCGGGTGGACCGGCCGCCGCTGCATATGCCTGGTGGGCCTTCATCGTCCTGGTCGCTCTCATCGCCGCGGATAATTTTCTCTGGCGGGTGGCGAGTTGGATTGCCAGCTCGGCTTTTGTCGGGGTGACCGGGGACCTGCGCCGGGATCTATTTCGGCATCTTACCAGCCACGCCCCAAGCTACTTTGCCGACCGCATGCCGGGGACTTTGACGAGCCGGATCACTGCCACTTCGAATGCGGTCTTTACGCTCGAGAACATGTTCGTCTGGAACGTGATGCCTCCATGCGCGGCTACTGTGGTGGCCATCATCTTCATCGCAAGCGTGAGCCTGGCGATGGCTGGTGCGTTGACCGTGCTCGCCGGGGTCTTGGTGATCATGCTCTTTCGCCTTGCTGCTGCCGGCAGGCCGCTGCATCACGATTTTGCAGAAAAGGCCGCTGCCGTCGACGGCGAGATGGTCGACGTCATCTCCAACATTTCGCTGGTCTGGTCGTTTTGCGGGCTGGGCCGCGAGCATGGCCGCATCGACGGCACCATTTCGCGGGAAATGGCCGCGCGGCGGCGCAGCCTCAGGTATCTTGAAAAGCTGAGGCTGCTGCACGCGGGGGTGACGGTAGTGCTCACAATTGCGCTCCTGGCCTGGGCCCTCGCGCTTTGGCAGAACGGTGTAGGCACTTCGGGTGACGTCGTCCTGGTGTGCACGCTCGGCCTTTCCATCCTGCACGCGACCCGCGATTTGGCAGTAGCCCTTGTGGACGTGACGCAGCATGTGGCGCGGCTTTCGGAGGCGCTTTCCACCCTGCTAGTTCCGCATCGGCTGCGCGACCGCGCGCAGGCAAGATCGCTGGTGCGAGCGGGTACCGACGTCGCTTTCCAGAACGTCTCGTTCACCTATCCGGACAGCCGACGAGTGTTCACGGACTTCAGCTTGCGTGTTGAGGCGGGACAGCGCGTAGGCCTGGTCGGCCCGTCCGGTTGCGGCAAGTCCACCCTTTTCTTGTTGCTGCAGCGGTTTTACGACGTTCAGGGTGGGCGGATCAGTATCGGCGGCGAAGATATCTCGGAAGTGGCACAGGAGAGCTTGCGGGCAGCCATTGCCGTCGTACCTCAGGATACCTCTCTGTTTCACCGCTCGATCCTGGAAAATATCAGATATGGCCGGCCCGAGGCGTCGGATGCCGAAGTGTTGGAGGCCATTGCCGCGGCGAACTGCGACGGGTTCATCGAAAATCTGCCCGACGGGCTTGCGACCCTTGTCGGTGATCGCGGGCTCAAGCTTTCACCTGGCCAACGCCAGCGCCTCGGCATTGCCCGCGCTTTCCTTAAGGATTCGCCGATCCTGTTGCTCGATGAAGCAACCTCGGCACTGGACAGCGAGTCCGAGGAAGCGGTGCGGGAAGCTTTGGATCGGTTGATGGGCGGGCGAACCGTCATTGCCATTGCCCATCGTCTGTCGAGCTTGCGCAGCTTCGATCGGATCGTTGTCCTGCAATCGGGACAGGTCTGTGAGGATGGGCCGCCGCAGGTGCTGGTCCGTCGCAAGGGGGTCTACGGCAATCTCATCCAGCGCGAGGTCGCCCGGCTCGAAAAGCACGCGGCGTGACGCCCTCGGAGGGGCGAAAACCCCGATTTTTGGGCTGTTGCCTTGACTTCGCCAGAGGGCGCCGATACATACCCCCCACTTTTCGGCAGGCGGTGAGCTTCGCTTGCTCGGAACGGCATGCCCAACGCGGTTAACCCTTTGAGAATACGTACCTTTCTCAAAGGCCGCGGGCCTCAGTAGCCTCGAGAATTGAAGCTCAGACGCTGCCTCTGACGCAACGTCAGATGGGAAGTGCATGACTGCCTCGCGTCTACGCGGAGCGGTCAGCTGTGAACGGTCGAGCGCCGAACGCATCCGCGCGCAGGCGCTCTTCCGTTTTGCGCGTTGGGACGTCGAGAGCAACCCGATATCCCTCAACGACGAGGACGGGACAGACCAAGGAGCTAGGGCAGAAAACGATGCCGACGATCAACCAGCTCATCCGCAAGCCGCGTGTTACGCAGCATGCGAAAAAGAAGGTGCCTGCGCTCCAGCAGTGTCCGCAAAGGCGCGGCGTATGTACCCGGGTCTATACCACCACGCCCAAGAAGCCGAATTCGGCATTGCGCAAAGTGGCCAAGGTTCGGCTGACCAACGGGTTCGAGGTGATTGGCTACATTCCGGGCGAAGGTCACAATCTGCAGGAGCACTCGGTGGTGATGATCCGGGGCGGTCGGGTGAAGGATCTGCCGGGAGTGCGCTACCACATTTTGCGCGGCGTGCTCGACACCCAAGGGGTCAAGAATCGAAAACAGCGGCGCTCGAAATATGGAGCAAAAAGACCGAAATGAGCCGAGCACGGCCAGTCGCTTCGGCGTGTAATCGGACGGAATGAGAGAAACGGGGCCTGAATATGGGTCCCCTGGAAAATGAACAGCACTACCAAGGGTCGATGCAATGTCCCGCCGCCATAGGGCTGAGAAACGAGAGATAAACCCGGACCCCAAATATGGGAACCAGGTGGTCTCGAAGTTTATGAATTCGATCATGCATGCCGGCAAGAAGTCGGTCGCGGAGAATATCGTCTACGGCGCGTTCGATCTCATTGAGGGCAAGACGAATCAGAATCCAGTGTCGGTGTTTGAACAAGCGCTTGAGAACGTCATGCCGTCGATCGAAGTTCGCTCGCGCCGCGTCGGGGGAGCCACGTATCAGGTGCCGGTAGAAGTTCGCTTGACCCGCCGGCAGGCGCTGGGCATTCGCTGGATCATCTCGGCTGCGCGCGAACGCAATGAAAAGACGATGACCGAGCGGCTTTCGGCCGAGTTGCTCGACGCTTCCAACAGTCGGGGCAGTGCGGTGAAGAAGCGTGAGGATACGCACCGGATGGCGGAGGCCAATCGGGCATTTTCGCATTACCGCTGGTGAGGCTCGAGCTCGAGATTGAGGATATAGACTCGCATGCCACGTAGCCATCCCATCGAGGACTACCGTAATTTCGGCATCATGGCCCACATAGATGCCGGCAAGACGACCACGACTGAACGGATCCTCTACTATACCGGCAAGAGCCACAAGATTGGGGAGGTGCATGAAGGCGCCGCCACGATGGATTGGATGGAGCAGGAGCAGGAGCGCGGCATTACCATCACTTCAGCGGCGACGACGGCCTTCTGGAACAAAAAGCGGCTCAACATCATCGACACTCCGGGGCATGTCGACTTCACCATCGAAGTAGAGCGCAGCCTGCGGGTGCTCGATGGTGCGGTCTGTGTGCTCGACAGCAACCAGGGCGTCGAGCCGCAGACCGAGACTGTCTGGCGTCAGGGAGACAAATACAAGGTTCCCCGCATCGTTTTCTGCAACAAGATGGACAAGGTTGGCGCGGACTTCTTTCAGTGTCTGAAGGATATCGTCGAGCGCCTCGGCGCCAAGCCCGTGGCTATCCAGCTGCCGATCGGGGCCGAGCAGCAATTCAAGGGCATCATCGACCTGGTGCGCATGAAGGGGGTGGTGTGGGACGACGAATCGCTTGGCGCGAACTACCACGACATCGAAATTCCCGCGGACATGCTCGATCAAGCGAAGGAATATCGCGAGAAGATGATAGAGGCGGCGGTCGAGCTCGATGACGACGCCATGACTGCATATCTGGAAGGCAACGAGCCGGACGAAGCGACGCTGAAGCGCCTGATCCGCAAGGCGGTTCTCGCCGGTGCATTCTTTCCGGTACTCGCCGGCTCCGCTTTCAAGAACAAGGCCGTGCAACCGCTCCTGGACGCGGTGGTCGATTATCTGCCATCGCCGCTGGATGTGCCGCCGATCAAGGCTGTGGACCCCAAAGGAAACGAGGTCGTCCGCAGAGCCGCTGATAGCGAGCCGCTGGCGCTGCTTGCGTTCAAGATCATGGACGACCCGTTTGTGGGTACCATTACGTTTTGTCGAATCTACTCCGGTCGACTCGAAAGCGGCACCGGGGTCCTTAATTCCACCAAAGACCGTCGAGAGCGGATCGGCCGGATGCTCTTGATGCATGCAAACAACCGTGAGGACATCAAGGAGGCTTTTGCCGGCGACATCGTCGCACTGGCGGGTCTGAAAGAGGTACGCACCGGGGATACGCTGTGCGACCCACACAAGCCGGTCATTCTGGAGAAGATGGAATTCCCGGATCCCGTCATCGAGATTGCCATCGAGCCTAAGTCGAAAGCGGATCAGGAGAAGCTCGGAGTCGCGCTTGCCAAGCTGGTGGCGGAGGACCCCTCATTTCGCGTCACAACCGATCAGGAATCTGGTCAGACAATCATCAAGGGCATGGGCGAGCTTCATCTCGACATCAAGGTCGATATCCTCAAACGCACGTACAAAGTGGATGCCAATATCGGCGCGCCGCAGGTTGCCTATCGCGAGAAGATCACCAAACCGGTCACCGTCGATCACACGCACAAGAAGCAGACCGGAGGTTCAGGCCAGTTCGCACGCGTG
>DATBYX010000084.1:0-4715 GCA_036513475.1 Xanthobacteraceae bacterium
AGGAGTGTGTTAATATGATCTGCGTAAACCAATGATGATGAGAGGTAAGAATGTCGTTTACCCTCTACAACGCACCGCAATCGACCTGCAGCCAGCGCGTGCGCTTCGTGCTGAACGCAAAGAAGCTATCTTTCGCCGAGGTCAAGCTTGACCTGCTTGCCGGCGATCAGCTCAAGCCGGAATACCTTGCACTCAATCCCAACGGGGTGGTGCCGACGCTGGACCACGATGGCGCGATCGTAATCGATTCCTCGGTCATCATCGAATACCTCGACGAGATCGCGCCCGCACCCGCGAGCTTCACGCCGCGCGATCCGGTCGTGCGCGCAAAAATGCGCGCCCTGATGCGCTTCATAGACGAGATGCCCGCAGCAGCGGTGCGTGTGCCGACGTTCAACCTCGCCTTTCTGCCGCGCTTTGCGGCGATGAGCGAGGACGAGTTTCTGGCGTTCGCGGAATCGAAGCCGCTGCGCAAGGAGTTCATGCTGGCGATGGGTCGCAAGGGGTTTCCGGAGAAAGATATGGATGCCGCGATGCAGCGCCTGCGCCGCACCTATGAACGCATGGATACGGAAATCGAGAAGAGCGGCGGGCCGTGGCTGCTCGGTAGCGACATCACGCTTGCGGATATCGCCGTCATGCCGGCGATCGTCCGCATGAGCGATCTCGGTCAGGAGACCGCGTGGCAGGATCTTCCACGGCTCCAACGTTGGTACGAGGCCATTCGTGCGCATCCGGCGTTCGAACCGACCTACTATCCGGGTTCCCTACTCACCGAGCGATTCCCGCATCTGCGCGAGAGAGCGAAGCAGGAGTAGGAAGAGGCGACGGTTCACGCTTCATGTATGGCGAGATGGCAGCCAGACGTGGATCATCCGTGGCCGGATCGTGGGCGTGACCAAAACATCCGTGGCGCCGGCCGCAACCAGACCTAGACTGGCACATCGTCCAGCAGAATATTGGATGAGCCAACCTGAATAGAGAGTAGCAGCAGGCTGCCAACCCAGCGTGGATCGGCGCTACGCGGATTGGAGTATTTGCCACAGGTTGCCCGAACATAGGTGATACAAAGCAATGCGGCGGCAACCCAGCTCCTACCCAGCCGGCGAGGCTTGGTCAGGTTGGTCGGTCCATGCAGCATCTTCGCGAAAATGTTTGAACAGAAGGTCCATGAAACTGCTCACTTTCGCAGGGAGATGGCGGCGATGGGGATAGATCGCGTCGATCGTCAACTCGCCTGTCCGGAACTTTGTCAGGATCGGAACAAGACGCCCCGATTTGAGATCATCTGCTACCAAAAATCGCGGTGCGTACATCAAGCCTTGGCCGTGGAGCGCTCCGAATCGCAGCGCATCGCTGCTGTTAGCTTGTAGGTTGCCTGATATTGGCACAAGTAGGTCCCCGCCGTCCGGGGCAATGAACTCCCATTCCTTGCGCCAGGGCGAGTCGGAATAGATCATGCAGTTGTGGTTCGCCAGGTCGGTCGGTTGCTCCGGGATTCCCCGTCTCGCAAAGTACTCAGGAGCGCCGCACGCCACGAAGCTAAAGTGTGCCAGACGGCGAATAATCAAGCTTGAATCCGGAACGGGAATGACGCGGATAGCCAAATCGAACCCCTCCTCAACAAGATCCGCCATTCGGCCGGTCATTGTTATGACGATCGAAACGTCGGGATGTAGCATTGTGAATTGAGCGACGACGGGAGCTATAAGGCGCGGAATGGCTACGTCTACATTGAGCCGCAAGGTTCCGCGCGGCTTCGATTGCAGTTCCTGCGCTGCTCGCTCAGCGTTGTCGACTTCCGCAAGAATGTGAACACAGCTTTCATAGAAGACTTGGCCCGCTTCAGTCGTACTGATGTGACGTGTCGTCCGATTAAGAAGGCGAACGCCGAGTCTGTCTTCGATTGCCTGAATGTGCGTGGTGACCGCGCTCGCAGACATATTGAGAGCGCGAGCCGCTGCAGAAAAGCCGCCACTATCGACCACCTTCACAAACGTCGTCATATCAAGCATGCGGTCCATGTCATCCACCAACTATGCGGCGAAGCGGAGCAATTTACGATTGAATTCGTCACTTAGGATAGCGCAAACGTCGCCAAGAAGCCGCAAGCGTCGGGTTCGCTCGTCTATGCTTTGCCTATTTTTCGTGAGGCCGTCGTAAGTCGCCTCGGTCAATGAGCCGGTCAATGTGCACCGCCAGCTTCGAGGTGCCCTGGCTTCTTGAGCAAGAGTGTGGCGACAAGAGCGAGGATCAGGGCGACGCCGAGCAGGTAGAAGGTGTCGCTGAAGGCCATGATGTTGGCCTGCTGACGCACGCGGAGCGCCATCGCGACAATTGCCTTGAGATGAGCGGTCGCGACGTCGGATAGGCCGCTGTTGAGGAAGTACTTGGTCAGCTCGTCGATCCGGTTGCGGGTAGCCTCCTCGAAGAGGGAGATGGAGCTGGTGAGTATGTTGGAATGGAACTGCTCACGCTTGCTCTGGAAGGTCTGCAGCACGGCAATGCCGATCGCGCCACCGAGATTGCGCGTCATATTGAACAGCGCGGAGGCCGAGCCGGCATTTTCCGGTTCGATCCCAGCGGTGGCGACTGCCGACAACGGCGCGAACACCAGTGCCTGACCGACCGCGCGGATGACATTTGGCCAAAGCAGCTGGTCGGCTGCGGTGCCGAGTGTCATGTGGACGTTCAGGAAATTGCTTGCCGCGAACAACGCAAAACCGAGAGCGATCACGATCCTGGCGTCGAGCTGCTGCATCAGGCGTGGCACCAGCGGGATCAGCAGAAGCTGCGGAAGACCGGTCCATGCGAGCACGAAGCCGATCTGTTCGGAATTGTAGCCCTGGATGCGGGCGAGATAGAGCGGGAGGATGAACACCGACCCGTAAAGCGCAATGCCGAGCAGGAAGTTTGCCAGGATGCCGAAGCCGAAGTTGCGGCGCACCAGAAGGCGCAGGTTGAGCAGCGGCCCCTTCGATGTCAGTTCGACTACGACAAATAGCGAAAGAGCAATGGCCGCGATGATCGACAACCGAACGATGAGAGGCGAGCCGAACCAGTCGTCCTTGTTGCCTTCTTCCAGCACGGTCTGCAGCGCGGCAAGTCCGATCGCCATGGTAAGGATGCCCGGCCAGTCGCCTTGTCGTAACAACGAAAGCTGCATCGGCGCTCGGTCAAGCGAGAACCACAGCATGACGAGCATCGGCGCGCCGGGCACGAGGTTGACATAGAAGATGTACTCCCAGCCCCAGTTCTCGGTCAGGTAGCCGCCGATGGTCGGGCCGATGGCGGGCGCGAACGTAGCCGATAGCGCGAACATGGCCAGTCCGATCGGCTGCTTCGGCTTGGGCAAGAGAGTGATAATGATGGTGAAGGCCATCGGGATCAGAGCGCCGCCGGCGAATCCCTGGATAGCGCGTAACACGATCATCTGCTCAAGGTTCGTGGCGAAGGCACAAGCCACGGAGAAGACGAGAAACAGGATTGTAGTGGTCAGAAGATAGGCCCGAACCGAGAACACGTCGGCGAACCAAGCCGACAGCGGAATCACCACGATCTCCGCGATCAGATAGGCCGTAGAGATCCACCCGCCGTCATCGATCCCCGCGCCGATCGCTCCTTGAATATTGGCGAGCGACGCATTGACGATTTGAATATTGAGCACCGCCATGAAGGCGCCCAGGGTCGAGGCGATCACAGCGGTCCATTTCTTCGCTTGTCCAGCGGGGCTGACCGTCCGGGCTTTGTGACTGCCTACCGCTTTCGCGTCAGACGTTCGCGGCCGAACGCGCGAAGCAACAACATCTCCGTTCATGGCTGAACCTCATCTGGGTTTCTGCCGGAGATCATGCCGGGCACCCAGGGCGATAATCGCGGGGAAGATTTGAAAGACGATCCGGCGTCACCTGAAGATCGTGCCGTCTCGTGGTGGGTGACGGGCGGCAGTAAGACGTCGTCAACCCGAGTGGTGCCAGGTTTGGCTTGGGCCTCGACCGCTGCGGCCTTGGTATTGACGGTGGGCTCCACAGACATGCCAGCGCGAAGCAGCCCGACAAGGTTGGAGCTATCAAACGTGATCTTCACTGGGATACGCTGAACGACCTTTGTGAAATTGCCTGTTGCGTTATCAGGCGGCAGCAACGAGAACTCCAGGCCGCTCGCGGGCGAAAGGCTGTCGACATGGCCCTTTAGCCGTAAATTCGGAAAACCATCGACCCGGATGTCGACGGATTGGCTCGCGCGCACAAAAGTAAGCTGGGTCTCCTTGAAGTTGGCGACGACGTACGTCGCATCGAGCGGCACCACGGCCATCAGCTGCGTGCCCGCCGCTACAAATTGTCCCACGCGCAAGGTCCGCGCTCCCACGTACCCCTCTACGGGCGCAGTAATCGTCGTGTAGGAGAGATTGAGTGCGGCCTGTTGTTCCACCGCAAGGCTGCGCTGATGCTGGGCTTGTGCCTGATCGCGCTCAGTCGTCAAGACGTCGACCCTCCTTTGCGCTGCGACAAGTCCCGCCTGATCGCGCCGAAGCTGGGCTAGAGTCTGCCCACGGATTGCCTCCGTCTGCTGGGCACGCTGGACGGTGCCTGAGCCGGTCCTCATCAGGTCCCGATAGCGATTCGCATCGGCTTCAGCGAACGTTAGCGACGCTTGCGTGACTTCAATCGACTCTTTCGCCTGATCGATCAGGGGCTGCTGCAGCGTTATTTGTG
>DATBYX010000085.1:0-4796 GCA_036513475.1 Xanthobacteraceae bacterium
GTGGGCATCGCCGGCGCGTTCGTCGGCTATCACATCGCTGTGCTCTTGGCGCTTGGCGGCGGGCTGCTGATGTCGGTCATTGCGTCGGCGGCTGGCGCTGCTGTGGTGCTGTTCGCTTGGCGGCTGGCGAAGTAACGAACACGGCCCCGGCCGAGAGTTTGTCCGTCGGTGCCACAACGCTGCCGAAGCCTACTCCAGAGTATGTCCGCAGCCGGCGGAAGTTGACATCTGCCCGGAAAGCAGCGATCTCGTTTTGACCCATACCGCTCAGACGACAAACCGCTCACTCGATCACCTCGTCGGCGCGCAGGAGGAGCGTGGGCGGGATCGTCATTCCGATCGCGCTCGCTGTCTTCAGGTTTACGGCTAGCTCGAACTTGCTCGGCTGCTCGATCGGCAGATCAGCCGGCTTTGCGCCGCGCAGAATCTTGTCGACGAGGCTGACGACATGCCGGTAACAGAGCAGATTTCGTGGTCCATAGGCGAGCAATCCGCCATCCTCCGCGGTCTCGGCCCACTGATATATCGCCGGCAGCCGCGCATCGTGCATCCGGTCGATAATCTGGAGACGCCACGAGTTTAGGAGAGGCGAGGCCAATACGTTGACCGCGTCGAGTTTCGCCGCTGCCAGAGCGTCAAGTGCGCGGGCGAGCTCATCCGGGCTCCCGGCCTCGAATCGGACAAGCTCCACATTGAGGTCGCGCGCGGCGCTCGTGAGCTGAGCGCGGGTCGAGATCGTGCTCGAGTCGGCCAGCACGGCGATCCGGCGCGCTTGCGGAACGAACTCATGCAGGATTTCGAGCCGTTTCACGTCCAGATCCGAAGCGAGAATGCTCACCCCGGTCGTATTGCCACCGGGTCGCGCCAAGCTGGCCGCGAGCCCGCTGCCGATCATGTCGTCGGTCATGCCGACGATCGGGATGGTTTGGGTGGCGCGTTGCGCCGCCCGGATCGCAGGATCGCCAAAGGTGATGATGAGATCAACCTTCTGTGTGACGAGCTCGCCGACCAGCGTGGGCATGCGTTCGTTGTGCCCTTCCGCCCATGCAAACAAGTAGCGGATGTTGCGCCCCTCGTCCCAGCCGATCGCTTTCATGTAGCGACGGAACGGTTCAGCGAAGAATTCGGCCACATCCTTCGGGTTGGCACGCAACACGCCTACCAAGGGCAAGGCCTGTTGCGCGCAAAGGGCGAGCGGCCAAAAAAACGATCCCGCCGCCCCGCCGAGCCCTGCGATAAACTCCCGCCGTCTCATCATGAGCAAGTCCCGGTCAGCAAAATTTCTGTTCATCCGGAATGGAAATTAGCATATTCCCGCGGAAGCCGCGCAGAGTCGTTCAGGGCATGCTGAGTTGAGGCGATCACCCGGATGGGGCATTCCGCTTCTTGAGGGCGGCCGCAACCCCGTGCAGCCGACAACGCCGGTGGCCGCTCCAGTGGGCCCTGCGGTCCCAATTCATCCATTCAAACCCGCATTAAGCAGCGATCCGCCATTGTGCTTCAGGTTCCGACACCCCACATAGCTAGACACTGGCAAGCAGCGGCTTGTCCGAGAGCTGCACGAAAATCGGCGACGTACCGAAGTCCCTGGTCCCCACATAGGCAGCTCTGTTGCCATCGGCAGGCAAAATACACAGTCCAAATAGTCCGTTTTCGGGAGCGGGTGGCGAAAGCACCGGCTCCCAGATCCATCCGACGTTTGAGGGCGGCGTCGGGAAGCCTTGTCCAAATTGCCCTGCAAGGACAACCTAAAGTGTCATGACCGAAACCACTACTCGCGCCACTCAAGCCAACACGGCGAAACATATCAACGATCCGTTTGGCATGTTGAACTACCAGATGCCGAACATGGAAGTGCCCGCCCAGTTTCGCGAGATGACGGACAAGGGCGTCGCGTATGCCAGGGACACCTGCGCGAAGGCGAAAGTGGCCAGCGAGCAGGCAGCCGATCTGCTCGAAAGCGCCTATGGTTCCGTTGCCAAGAGCGCCACCGACTACAATCTCAAGCTTATCGATTTTGGCCGTACCAACACTCGCGCTGCCTTCGACTACGCCAATGAGCTGTTGGGCATGAAATCCCCGTCGGAGCTCATCGTGCTCTCGACCGCGCACATGCGCAGGCAATTCGATATCGCTTCCGCGCAGAACAAGGAGCTTTACACGCTCGCGCAGGCCGTAGCGGCTGAGGCTGCCGGACCATTCAAGGCGAGCATGTCCAGGTCATTCGACAAGCTCGCCTGATTTCGCAAGGCGTGGGCAGAATCAGGCTGCCGACGAACAGCTTGCGAAAAAGCCATTACCCTTCCAAGTGCGACAGACTTTTTGAGGAAACCACAGGAGCATATCCATGAAATTTCGCCCCCTTCACGACCGCGTCGTCATCGAGCGTGTCGATGCCGAGGCCAAGACCGCCGGCGGCATAATCATCCCCGACACTGCGCAGGAGAAGCCGCAGGAGGGCAGGGTCATCGCCGTTGGACCCGGCGGCCGCGACGAGAACGGCAAGCTCATCCCGATCGAGCTTAAGGTCGGCGACCGCATCCTGTTCGGCAAATGGTCGGGCACCGAGGTCAAGATCGATGGGATCGACTATCTCATCATGAAAGAGAGCGACGTCATGGGAGTGCTGGTCGAGGCCGAAGCGAGGAAGAAGGCCGCCTGATAGCTCCGCCAAATTTTCTTCCGAGGTAACTGCGCAGCGGCCTGCCTCGAATGTCGAGTAAAATGAAAAATATCGGATCAATAATCCTCATGGTTTCGGGCTCGACTGTTTCCGGAGATGAGGTTGAACAACAAGGAATACTGAGATGTCTGCCAAGGAAGTGAAATTTTCGGTCGATGCGCGCGATAGAATGCTGCACGGGATCGATACACTCGCCCACGCGGTACGTGTGACGCTTGGTCCCAAGGGCCGCAACGTCCTGCTCGACAAGTCGTTCGGCGCACCACGCATGACCAAGGACGGCGTGACTGTCGCCAAGGAGATCGAGCTCGAGGACAAGTTCGAGAACATGGGCGCGCAGATGGTGCGCGAGGTCGCCTCGAAAACCTCCGACCAGGCCGGTGACGGCACGACCACGGCTACCGTGCTCGCGCATGCGATCGTCAGGGAGGGTGCCAAGGCTGTCGCCGCCGGCATGAACCCGATGGACCTCAAGCGCGGCGTCGATCTCGCGGTCGAGACCGTCGTCGCGGACCTCCGGAAGAACTCCAAGAACGTCACCTCGAACGAGGAGATCGCGCAAGTCGGCACCATCTCGGCCAACGGCGACGTGGAGATTGGCCGTTTCATCGCCGATGCGATGAAGAAGGTCGGTAATGAAGGCGTGATCACGGTCGAGGAAGCAAAATCGCTCGAGACCGAGCTCGAAGTGGTCGAAGGCATGCAGTTCGACCGCGGCTACATCTCACCCTACTTCATCACCAATGCGGACAAGATGCGGGTGGACATGGAAGACCCGTATGTCCTCATTTACGAAAAGAAGCTTGCCGGACTGCAAGAGCTGCTTCCGTTGCTGGAAGCGGTGGTGCAAGCGAGCAAACCGTTGCTCATCATTGCCGAGGACATAGAGGGCGAGGCGCTCGCCACCCTCGTGGTGAACAAGCTGCGCGGCGGGCTCAAGGTCGCAGGGGTGAAAGCTCCGGGCTTCGGCGACCGCCGCAAGGCCATGCTCGAGGACATTGCAATCCTCACGGGCGGCACCATGGTCTCCGCCGACCTCGGCATCAAGCTCGAGAACGTGACCGTCAACATGCTTGGACGCGCCAAGAAAGTGATGATCGACAAGGAGAACACCACGATCGTCAGCGGCGCGGGCAAGAAGGCCGATATCCAGGCGCGGATTACACAGATCAAGGCGCAGATCGAGGAAACCACCTCGGACTATGACCGCGAGAAGCTGCAGGAGCGGCTCGCCAAGCTCGCGGGCGGTGTCGCAGTGCTACGCGTCGGCGGCGCGACCGAGGTCGAGGTGAAGGAGCGCAAGGACCGCGTCGATGACGCCATGCATGCGACGCGCGCCGCGGTCGAGGAAGGCGTCCTGCCCGGCGGCGGCGTTGCGCTGCTGCGCGCCATCAAGGCCCTGGACAAGCTCAAGCCCCACAACGACGATCAGCGAACCGGCATCGACATCGTCAAGAAGGCGCTCTCCTGGCCGGCACGTCAGATCGCGATGAACGCCGGCGAGGATGGCTCGATCGTGGTCGGCAAGATCCTGGACAAGGACACCTACGCCTTCGGCTTTGACGCACAGACCGGCGAGTATGGCAACCTGGTGTCGAAGGGCATCATCGACCCGACCAAAGTGGTGCGCACCGCGCTGCAGGACGCAGCCTCCATCGCGGGCCTGCTCATTACCACCGAGGCGATGGTTGCCGAGCTCCCGAGGAAGCAGAGCGCGGCGATGCCGGGCGGTCCCGGCGGAGGCATGGGCGGAATGGGCGGCATGGACTTCTGAGACGCTCGATCGACCATTGCGAACTAAGGAGGCCGGGACACGCTCCGGCCTTCTTCGAAGTCTTACGGGAGAACCCGATGCGCACACACCGGTTCGGACGAAAAATCAAGCTTCCTGCGACAATCGCCATCAAACATCAGGTCAGAATGCGGATGGCTCAATACGAGCTTGAAAAGACAGAAATTGCAGCAAGGCATCAGGCCCTGCTCGGACAATCCAGCGGAGAGCTGCCTGTAAAATGCCAGGAGTAGAGGTGCAAGCCATGGCCGAATTTGATTACAGCACCGAGGCAGAGCTGTTTCCCAGCCGCAACCGGAAATCCAGGCGACAACCGTTTGC
>DATBYX010000086.1:0-6581 GCA_036513475.1 Xanthobacteraceae bacterium
GCGGGGCTGGCGAGCTTCAAGGCCGTGCTTCTCGAAGGGCTGGAGGTCGTGTTCATCGTGATCGCCGTCGGCGCAGGCCGCGGACTGCTGGTCCCGGCGAGTGCCGGCGCATTTGCGGCGTGTTTGCTGGTTGCCGGAACGGGGTTTGTCGTGCATCGCCCCCTGGCGCGGGTGCCGGAAAATACGCTCAAGTTCGCGGTCGGTGTAATGTTGTCGGCGTTCGGCGTGTTCTGGGTCGGAGAGGGAATTGACGTCGCGTGGCCGGGAGAGGATCTGGCAATTGTCGGCCTGATGGTGCTGTTCCTGGCAGTTGCGCTCGGGGCAGTCGCCCTCGCGCGCCGCCCTCACCTTAAAGTGCTGCAGTGAGCGTGTCGATGACAGTCATTCAGGAGCTCATCGGACTGTTTGTCGACGACGGCGCGCTTGCGATCGCGATCCTGGGTGTCGTCGCTTTCGCCGCCCTGGTGGCAGCTGCGGTTCCAGGCATGCCCCTCGCAGCAGGGGCAATTTTGGTGCTTGGCTGTCCCGGCGTCCTTCTGATCAATATTCTCAGAGCCTCTCGGAGCTGATCTGTCGTGCGACGGCTTCTCGCTTTACATGCTCAAGCCCGTCATGGGCGGGCGCGGCCACGACCTGATCGACCCTGGCTCGAACGAACCTGTGGCAATAGGTCAAGCTGGGAAAAACAGCGACAGCGCTGAAGCTGCCAGTCGCCGAAATCTCGCGGTACTGGATGCAGAGGTGGCCTGGAAATGTGAGGGCCTCGTGCGACACGAAATAGGAGCTTGGAAGGATAGATGCCGGAAGATGCGCGAGCCCTTCGCGCCAGGGCTCCCGGAGTTCTCAGCGAGGAGCTGAAAGCTATCTCGCAATCTTCATGCCGGCGAGATAATCAACGATGGCGTCGACGTCCTTCGGATCCATCGGCGCCTTGTAAGCCGTGCGCATTTTCTCGACCTCAGTCCGCCATTGCGCCTTGGACAGCGCAGGCTGATTGAGCACCATGCCGGCGGAGTGACAGGCCAGGCAATTGTTGTTCGCCGCATCCGAACCGGGCCCTTCGAACATGCGATCCCCGTTGGGCAGATCGATGTTCACGGACTTCAGCAACAATTTGTCGTCGGCGTTCGCACCGGCAACCGCACAGAATGCGACGAGGACGGCCGGCAGCGTTCTGCGCAACATCTTCCTTCTCCTCAGCCGACCGCCACGGACGTCTGCTCGATGACGTCGCGCATGAACCCGCTGGGGTTCCAGTTGGGCGCTTCGGGCTGCGTCTCGCCGCTGCTGCTGGTGCAGCGGACCATCAACCTCTGCGATCCCTTCGGCAGCGGAGCAAAGCGGATCTGCCATTGGCGGAAGCTGTACTTGCCTTCATCCTTGCCGAGCTCTGCCTGCTGCCAGGCCTTGCCGCCGTCGCTGGAGAAGTCCACCCGCGAAACTCCGGTGTCGCCGCCGAAGGCGATCCCGCGCGCGAGGGTGGGCGCACCCGCCTGCAACGTGTCGCCCTCCTTGATGTTTGTGATGAAGGAACGCGGAGGCATCCGATTGATCGGCACCGACTTGAACTCGGTTTGACCGGGCCGGACATTGGCGCGGGGTGTATCGGGGATACGGTAGGCCGTTGTCGTCCAGAAGTTAGTATCGGGCTGATCCAGCACTTCGATGTCGTTGAGCATCTTCACCCAGTAGGTGGAATACCAGCCCGGCACGATGAGACGGAGCGGGAAACCATTGAGCAACGGGAGCTGCTTGCCGTTCATCGCATAGGCAAGCATCACTTCACCGTCCCTGGCATGATCTAACGCGAGCGACTTCATGAAATCGGGCGCGTCAGGAAGGACTGGCTCATCCAGGCCGTTGAAGCGAACCTGCAAGGCGCCGGCTTTCACCCCGGCGCGATCGAGCACGTCCTTCAGCCTCACTCCGGTCCAGCGAGCATTCCCCATGGCGCCGTGGGACCACTGCCCGCCTGTCACGCGGGGCTGAAAGTAACCGCGCGAATTGCCCGAGCATTGATTGACGGCAACAAGCTCGACTCGCGGCAGCGCCATGAGGTCATCGACCGACAACGATAGGCTTTGATTGACATGACCGCGGACCGCCAGCCGAAATTTGGTCACGTCTATGTCGGTCGGAATGAGCGCCCAGTGCCAGCGCACGAAGAACCGGTCATTCGGCGTGAACACCGATTGATCGAATACATCCAAGGGAGTTTCGAGGAGCGGCGGGCGGGTGCGTTGGAGAATAAGCGCGCCTTTCTCGGGAAAAGCGGTGGTGATCTGCCGCTCGTCCGGCCCGCCGGGCAGAGGCAGTGTGACCATGCTATCGGCAAGCGCCCGCAGCGGCGCGAGCGCCAGGGTCGCCGCGCCGGCCGTGCCGAGAAAGTGGCGACGGGATGCGAGATTTCTATGCTCTACGGGCAGCGCTTTTTCCACGGCCGCTCCTCCGATTCACTCGCGCTCCATTCCACTCTACGCCATTCGCGCGGCAGAGGCTCGTGAATTGTTGCCGTCAGTGTGGGTATTGCAAGCCACTGATGGAGCAAACGAACGTGTTTTTGCAATCCGCAATCGCACAGCTCGGAGCCGCACAACACTCAGCATGCGCAGGCGTGATGCCTCAGAGAATTGGCGCAAGAGCGATCCAATTGCAGCAAGAAAGCCAAAGTCATTTTCGCCAAGGATCGATAATGTTTGAGGCACCCGGTTGTCTCCCCAGCCCCCCTCCCCGAAACCGGGTTGATCGCGGCCGGTCTCCGCTCCCGGAGACCGGTCGCACTCTTCTGCGCACGTCTGCGCACGATCGTTCCGATCAGGGCAATCGGGATAAAGTCACTTTCCGAGGGGCGACCATATGGACGGTGGGGGGCGCGGCGGAGAACGAGGAGTAACGATCATGAAGCGTATTTTTGCAGTGCTGTTAGGGACGGCTTGCGTCCTGGGACCCACGGCGGGCTTTGCGCAGGGCGGCTTTGGTCACGGTGGTGGATTTGCTCCGGGACCTGGTAGCGGCCCCGTAATGCGGGACCCTGGCCTGTTCGCCCCGGTTGCACCGCCGGTACCCACGTTTGAAAGCCGCATTCCGGCCCCACTCCCGCCGCCGGCGCAGCCGCCGGTCATCAACGGACCGTTATCGGAGACGCCGCCCGAGATGTAAGGTGGCTCAGCCGCCAGGGGCTTCCGATCGCGGGCTGCAGAATGAAGGTACGGCGCGCGCCTGCTTTGATTGCGGCGGCCACGGTCGCCATCGTGCTGTGCGCAGATGCGCCGGTTGCCCAGCCGGTCACGCAGGAGAGCAGCACAGCGCTTTCGTCTGAGGCTTTGACGGAAATTGCGCAGGTCGAGGCGGAGATCGACCGTATCGAGGCGCAGAGCATCGAACGGCTTATGGAGCTGCCGGACAATCAGGTCCAACAAGTCGAGTTGCTCGGCAAGTTGCTGCTCTATGACAAGCACCTCTCGGTAAATCACAACGAGGCCTGCGCGTTCTGCCATATGCCGGAGACCGGCTTTACCGGCCCGGTGTCGGAGCTCAACCGGACGACCGGCTCCTATCCCGGCTCGGTGCGCACGCGCTTCAGCGACCGCAAGCCGCAATCGCACGCCTATGCGCCGCTCTCGCCTGTGCTGCATTACAATCCGGGTCAGGGCGATCTCGTCGGCGGCAATTTCTGGGACATGCGCGCGACGGGCCGCAGACTGGGCAACCCGGCCGCGGAGCAGGCGCAAGGACCGCCGACCAACCCGGTGGAAATGGGGCTCCCCGACATTGCCTGCGCCGTCCATCGCGCCTCGCAGCGGCCCTATCGGGCGCTGTTCGAAAAGGTGTGGGGAGCACAGGCCTTCGCGATCGCTTGGCCAGACGATGTTGAGCAGGTTTGCGCCCGGCCCGGCCCTCCGGCCGGCGGCGATCCTTTGCCGGTGCATCTGAGCGCGGTCGATCGTGGGCGAGCGATGGCGACCTTCGATCAGATGGCGCAGTCGATTGCGAATTATGAGGCCTCAGCCGAGGTGACAACGTTCACCTCCAAGTTCGACGCGGTGCTCGCAGGAAAGGCGCAGCTAACACCGCAGGAGCAGGCGGGCTATGATCTGTTCCGCGGCAAGGCACAATGCAACGCCTGTCATCGCGACGGCGGTCCGGGCGAAGATCCGCTGTTCACCGATTTCACGGCGAGCAATATCGGAACTCCCGCCAACCCGCAGCTCCCTTATTATGCAGAGGGTCAACCAGACGCGTTCGGCTACGTCGCCAATGAAGCGGGCGCCTCGTTCGTCGATGGAGGCGTCGGTCGCTTTCTTCATCCGCTGAGGCAGCCTCCGCTGAGCCAGCCTTCGGCGGTAGATTCGCGATGGCGCAAGCTCGCTGCCGACAATCGAGGCCGATTTCAGGTCCCGACACTGCGCAACGTGGACAAACGGCCGTATCCCGCTTTTGTGAAGGCCTACGGTCACAACGGCTATTTCAAGAGCCTCAAGGCGATCATGCACTTCTATAATACGCGGGACACCTTGCCGCGATGCCAACCGCACGATCCCGGAGAGGGCACGACGTGCTGGCCCGCACCGGAATCGACCGACAACTTGAACACCAAGCGCGTTGGGCGTCTCGGCCTTTCGGATGCCGAGGAAGATGCGATCGTGAGCTTCATGCAGACGCTGACGGATGGGTTTATGCCGCGCGACCCGTAATAGGTTCGGGCGCGCGGGTTCGGGGTCAAGCAGCGGAAATTGCGCGATCCGATTGCGGGCGCGGAGCCGGCAAGTGCTCGCGGCCGTGGGGTCCCAGAAAATCGAGATCAGGTCCGAGCGGCACGATGCGAGTGGGATTGATCGAATCGTGGCTCTGATAATAGTGCCGTTTGATGTGTGTGAAATTGGTGGTGCTGGCGACCCCGGGATACTGATAAAGCTCGCGGGCGAGCCCCCAAAGATTAGGGTAGTCCACAAGTCGCCGCAGATTGCATTTGAAATGTCCCACATAGACAGGATCGAATCGCACCAGGGTGGTGAACAGACGCCAATCCGCTTCGGTCAAGCGTTCCCCGCAAAGGTATCGATGTGTCGCGAGCCGTTCCTCCAACATATCCAGTGTCGCGAATAGCGGACGTACCGCCTCCTCATACGCTGCCTGTGTCGTTGCAAATCCGGCTCTGTAAACGCCGTTGTTGACGGTAGCGTAGATGCGCGCATTGAGGGCATCGATCGTCTCCCGCAGGTCCATGGGATAGAAATCGCCCGGCGCGGCGCCGACAGCGTCAAAGGCGGAGTTCAGCATGCGGATGATTTCCGACGATTCGTTGGAGACGATCACGTTGCGCCGCTTGTCCCAAACCACCGGCACCGTCACCCGCCCAGTATAGGTCGGGTCGGAACGGAGATAAACCTCGTAGAGGCGGCGTGCCCCAAGGATCGGATCAGGAATAACGCCGGGACCCTCGTCGAACGTCCAGCCGTGCTTGCCCATGAACCAGTGCACGACCGAGAGCGAGATTGCGCTCTCGAGGCGCTTGAGCGCGCGAGAGATCAAGGTTCGATGCGCCCACGGACACGCAAGCGAAACATAGAGGTGGTATCGTCCCGGCTCCGCCTTGAAACCATCTTCGCCTGTCGGCCCGGCCCTTCCGTCCGCCGTGATCCAGTTTCGGAACCTGCTTTCTTGACGGACGAAGTGGCCTCCAGTCATGGTGGCGTCGTACCCGCGATCAGTCCAATGGCCATCAACGAGAAGGCCCATGCCAGCACCCTTTTCCGACTCTCATAAGCTCGACCGTTCCAAATCCCGGCTCAAGAGTGGTCCGTAGATGAGTTGGCGCGAGTGGTAAAACCCTGAGCTGCGGTCGTATCGATCCGGGCGGTGGGCGAGGAGCGGGGTACTCGCTGCTCACTTCCTTGAGGCTGCGTGAGCGAAACCGGGTCGGACGCTGGAAACGTATTCTTCAGGGCTTCATCGAGCGCCTCTTCCTGGTGCATGCGCTCGCGCCTTTCGCGATCGGGATCGTCTTGACCAGCTGTGCTTCCGGCCTCAGCAGGCATTTCCGTTCCTCCAGGCCGCCTGAAAATGGTGGTCGCCTACAAAACCGCTTGCGCATTCTTGTTGAATCTTGATCTTTCTTGCGGCCCTCGGGGCAGCAAGCGCTCTTTCGATTCGGCTACGAGATTATCGAAATCACGCCGGCCTTTGCCGAAGCTGTCATCGAATTCACCCAAATTTGATCGACCCTAGGTCCCCGCCCTGGGCCACATACACCGTCCGCAGGGCATCATGGGGCGATCAGATCGTACCCATCACGGACATCGGCGCGGACCTGAATAGGGCAAGATCCTCCAATCAGGGCAAAAGCACCAAAGACAGGCGGCATTTCCCGAATAGTAGATCGATTCCATGAAACCAATCGGATCGGGCGGAACCCACAGACCTCATCCTGAGGAGGCGCGAAGCGCCGTCTCGAAGGATGGCCGCTGGCTCGGTCTCGCTTGTGGCCGTCCTTCGAGACGCGCGCAAGAGCGCGCTCCTCAGGACGAGGTTGATTGATGTGTCGATATGACTCGAACCTCGGAAACGCAGCACTAGGAAGA
>DATBYX010000087.1:0-39914 GCA_036513475.1 Xanthobacteraceae bacterium
ACTTAAAGCGTGCACGACCTCGTGTGCTTCATGTGCTCGAGCCTGGTCGGCACAATGACGCAATCATGGTGGCCGCCATTGCTCGGCCAGATGCCGACCAGCTCGTCGGTCTCCGCGTCGATAAAGGCAATTCCGCTGGACAGCCGCTGAAATCCGCTGAACACGCCGACGACGTATTTGCCGTCATAGGTGATGGCCAAAGTTTGCATGTCCGGTCCGATACCCTGGATCTCCTTCTTGATCGTCCAGGTGTTGGTGTCGACCACCATCACGCCGCTGGTGGCCGGCGCGGGGTGAAGGATCGACAGATAGAGTTTCGAGCTGTCAAGGGAAAACACCATGTGGAATGGATTTGGATATTTGCCGCGCCAAAGCGGATCCTCGATGTGGGCGATCTTTCTCCAATTGCGCGGGTCGGGATCGCTGGAATCGAAAACGGAGCAATTGTTCTCGCGCAGATTATTCATCATGCACAGGAATCGTCCATCGGGAGAAAAGCCAACCTCGTGACCGGGCGAGAAGATCCGGTCGAATTTGACTTCCCAGTGGTCAGCATCGATCTGGGTAACCGGATACTGATTCGGCGCGTCCTTGTTGAATTGCAGGAAGGCCACCGGCTCGAAGTTCTTCTCGGCATCGAGGATGATCTGGCCCCCGCACAGCCTGATGACGGTCGATGCCCAGCGGCCGGTCGGATGCCAGATAGTTCCATCCGCGCCGGTGAGGCCGTGCACGTCATCGCCGGGGATCGTCCCCTCTTCGACGAACAGCTCACCCATTGGCACCATTTCCCATTCGATCTTCTGACCCTTGGTGCCAAGGTAATCGTATTTGCCGGTCTTCGCGTCGGGATAGATCCTGGAGATCTTGAGCACGCCGCCCTTCTGCCATCCCTCAGCGAGATTGCGCACGTTCGGCACCCAGTCATATTTCAGTGCCGCGATCACCCGCGAGGTCCGGCGCTCGAAGCAGGCCGCGATGTCCTTCTGCCCATCGGTGACGAAATAGCGATCGGCGCTCTTGGGATCGATCGTTACATGCACGCCTAGTCCCAAACCTGTCGTTTCCGAAACGTTTTCCATCAGCTCCATCTGCGCGCCGTCAAAGCGAACGCGGTAAATGTTGAAACCTTCAGCCGGCGCCTCGATGTTCGTGGGGATGCCGTAGATCAGGGAATTCTTGCCGCCCTGGGTGCTGTTGATCCATTCGAAGCCCTTGGTCGGATCTGCGCTGGGGAAGGCGCAGAGGTGGTGTGAGATCGGATTGTAATCGCCGTAATTCCAGTAGGAGATCCAGGCGAGTGTCCGACCGGTGTTGAGATTGACGGCATAGGTGCCGCCGCCGAGCTTGGTCGGCATCAGAAGAACCCAGTTCCCGAAGTGCCTTCCGCCGATATCCGCCAGAGGATCGATCAATTCCCGTTCGATATGGTGGCGCTGGGCCTCCGTCGACGTGGCGCCGCTGTGCATGACGCCGTGCGCCGGGATGTCCTCCCCGGTTACCATCTGATAGCCGTATGCGGCTGCTTCGGCGCCGGCCGCCGTGCCGGCGACCAGTTTCAACATGCTGCGTCGGTTTACTCTTGACGCCTCCCGGCGTGGCGCCTCGATCGGCGCCTTCTGCTGCTGATCGCGCGCGCTCTTCTCCTGCACATAGGCGGAAAAGTCGTCGTGATCCCGCTGCGTCACCTCCTCCTTGCGCTTGAGAAAGTTCTGCACGGGACCTCGCGAGTTGTCCGGCACGTCGCCCCCGTTCTTTCGCGCACCCTGCGGCAGATTGGGAAGATGCGAGGCCTCTCGCAATTTCGTCGGACGCTCGTCAGCCATGGCCCAGCTCCGTTCTTTCGCCAGCGTCGACGATTTCACGACAAAACGCCCGGGCTATCAAGAGCTACAGGGTTGCAGGCGGCTGAATTGCCAAGCACGAAGGCCTCAGTGCGGAGGCATCGGGATCCACACCGGCGGCTTTCCGGAAAACCGCATCCGCTTCAACAAGACCTCATCGGCGACACCGGACGGCTTGAGATAGACGTAGTAGTTGTCCTTGCGCTCAAACACGTCATTTTTCGGCATGCTGCTCGGACTGACCAGCATGGTGCCGGAGAAGCGCACGTGCATATAATTGGGCAGAAGTTGGGCAAACTCCCTGACCTGGGCTTCGAAGGTATAACGAAAGCCCTGCCTGCTCTCGATTTTCAGCACACTGCCTGCGCTTTCGTCAGCAGGCTTCATCGGCAGTTCCTGCCATGCCGTTCCCACCTGCACATAGGCACGCAGGTCCGGCGAGAGGACGTAGATCGTTTGTCCGTCGCCGACATTCTCCAGATATGTCGTCAACTCGTAATGCCCGTCGCCTAGGTCCGTGATCGACTGGATGTCGCCGCGAAGGCTGTTGAGTGCCATGTGCTGCAATGCCGCAATCCGTGCCGCCCGCTCCCGCACCTGGCTTCGCTGATATTTCCCGATCCCGGCATCGATGAGCATGATGCCGGCAAAGATGATGATTCCGGCAAGCAGAAAATTTTGCATGCCGCGCCAGAGATTTCCGCCCAGGCGAACAGGCGCGCCCGCAGGCGTCGAGGGCGTCGGCTCGGGGGCGACCATAATCTCCGCCGGACCGAAGCGGCGCGGCTGATGTTCCGGGGTCAGCACGATGTCCGGCAGATCGACCGATGCGAGCGCTCCGTGCCGCATCTCGTACGTGCGCCATGCGCGCCTGGCGAGCTCGAGGTTATGGGTGACCAGGGCCAAGCCGAACGACTCGGTCCGCTGCAACTGCGCGAGAAGATCGATGATGTCGTTTTCGGTATCCTCGTCGAGGTCGCTGGTCGGTTCGTCCGCGAGCAACAAGCGCGGCGAATTCATCAGGGCGCGGGCAATGGCGGCCCGGCGCTGCTCGCCGCCGGACATGCTGTCCGGATAGGCTTCTGCACGATCCGCCAAGCCGAGACGGGCGAGCAGATGGCGGGCGCGCGCGTACGCAGCTGGAGGATCGAGGGTGCCGCCGAGCAGCGCGGGAAGCGCGACGTTATCGGTCGCACTCAGGTTCGACAGCAGGCTCGGGAACTGGAAGATGAAGCCGACATCGCGGCAGCGAAAACTCGCCCGCTCGGTTTCCGCCAGCGCCCAGACATCAATGCCATCGCGCAGCAACTTGCCTTCCGTCGGCTCGGTCAAGGCACCCAGCAGCGCCAGGAGGGTGGACTTGCCGGAACCCGATCGGCCGACGATCGCTACGAACTCGCAATCGTGCAGCTCAAGACTGGCACCCCGGACCGCCTCATATCCGGGAGCGGCACCGTATCGCTTGGTCACCGCTTGCGCCGACAGGATCACGTCAACGCCCTTCCGCGTGAATCAGGGCATGGGGTGCCATTCGGCGGACCCGCCATGCCGGCAGCAAAGCGCCAAGGACACCGAGAATGGCCGAGAACGCGATTGCAACCAGCGCAGTCACCTGCAGTACCGGAAGCGGCGGCCAGGAGAAGGGTACGCCGAGGAGATTGAAGTAGAAGCCAAGGGAGCGGGCGAACATCAGCAGCACGGCTGTGCCAAATCCAAGCCCGCAGAGGCCGCCTACTCCGGTGATGATGATCGCCTCGGCAAGGATGATGGTCATCACCTGATGGGGCTTGCCCCCCAGCGCCCGCAACAGGCCAAATTCGCGATAGCGCTCCTGGACAATTGCCGAAAACAGAAGCGAGATCAGGATCAGCAAAGCGATGAGCTGCAGTGCCGTGAACACCGCAAGCCCGACCAGAAGCGTACTCAGTGCCTGACGCGAGGAGGTGAGCACGGAATTACCCTGGACGATTTTGATGCCAGGCAGCTGTGCAAGTCCGAACTTGACTTGCTCCACTTTTGCTTCAGGCGAAAGCTGCAACAGGAAGGCCGAGACCCGGTCGAGCACCAGGTCGGGCGAGCAGACCTCTGCATGCTCCGCGTCCTCGACTGGAAGCACCTGGGCATTCTGCGCCTTCGCCGACGGTCTGGCAGGCGTTCCCGATGCGCGGCAGAACGAAACAACATCGGCAAGAGCGCCGAAGCTCAGGAAATAGGACTCGTCGAGCGGTCCGACGCCGGTTACCGCGAGCCGGCCGTAAACGCTTAGCGGCATTCCGCACACGCTGAGCATCGCCCCGACCTCAGCGGTCACACGGCCACCCGCGATCAAGCCCTCGACCGGTCCCGGCCGATGCTCCTGCATCCAAGTCAGTACCGAAAAATCCTGGACGGGATCGAACGCGACAAGATTGACGCGGCGGCCTTCGACGAGCGCGGGGACGATGCGCTGCGGCGCTAGTCGGGCGATTCCAGGAATCCCGGCAATCTGATGCGAGAGCTCGAGAGGCAAGGTCTGATCGGTCGGCTGCACGGTGAGCAGGCTCGACGTGATATTCACAAGCGTCGCGCGTGGAACGACGAGGAGGTCCGCACCCATACGTGCAAAGCTGGTTGCAATGCCCTCACGGAGCGCCCAGCCGGCGACGAAGCTTGCAAAACCAATACCGACGCCGAGCATCACGGCCGCGCCCAAGAAGAGCGCACGCAACGGCCGGCTCCCGACGTTCTGTGCACCTAACCGGATCAGCAGCCAAGGAGTATGCGGGCGGCCAGCCGAGCGAAACCGCCCCGACGCCGTCCGGGTATCCGCGCGCTCACCACGGGTCCTTGACACGGTGCCTCAGCCGTTCAAACGGGCGATCACGCGGCTTCACGCTGCCGCAGTGGCGGTCGTCAAACCGGCATCGTCGAGAGGTTATGGCGCAACGGCATGTTCTTCGCGATATCCTCCTTGGGGATGCGCCGCTTGACCTCGTATTTTCCGTTCTCCACCCGGCTGATGTAGCAGTCAATGATGCCGGCATGGTCCTCCTTGCGGATGAGCTTGTCGCCTTGCGGATGCTCGAGCGAATTCTTCATCTGCATGCCTTCGAGCGCCACAATGGCCCCCTCGATATCCTTGCGGGTCTTGTATCCGGAGGTCTCGATTGCGGTCTTGATCGCGAAAATGTCCTCCCAGGCCTGCCAGCCATGGCTCTTGTCCATGACGCGGGTGCCGCCGATCTCCTTGGCGTAGACGTCGTCTATGCCGACAAGCCTGTTGAACTCCTTGTGGTACTCGTCATTCTTGTGCGCCAGCATGCGCGGGAAATTCTCGAAGAAGTACACGCCTTCGGCAGCGCCCTGGATGTCGCCGGGATCGATCGATTCCAGGCTCGCCGAGGACGAGAACATTTTCATTTTCTTCTCCAGACCCATTGCCTTGGCCTGCGTGTAGAACGCCACGGATAGAGAGCCGATGAACGCCGGCAGAACGACCTGGCTCTCGGCGGGAATCTGGGCGACGTAAGGCACGAAGTCTTTGGTATCGAGCGGCACCGGAATGCCGGTAAGGACCTTCCCGCCGGCCTTCTCGATGAACAGCTTCGATTCCTGATTGGTGCTCTGGCCCCAGGCATAGTCGGCATAAATGATCGACCACACCTTTCCGAGGTTTTCCACGCACCACGGCACGCTGGCGGCGGCGATCGAGTAAGTGTCCGTGCCGGTGCGAAACGAAAAGCGCGTGCCCTTGGAGCCGGTCACCTCCGTTGCCTCGCCGGTCGAGAAATACGGAGTCTTCAGCTCGGAGGCGATGGGCAACGCCGCCAGCATCACGCCGGAATGCACCGAGCCCACGATGAACTCGGCGTTGCCGCGCTGGATCAGATTGCGCAGCTTGCGCGCTCCAGGAGCGGGATTGGATTCGGTATCTTCGGTGGCGAGCTCCACCTTGCGACCGGCAATGCCACCACCCTTGTTGATGATGTCGACGGCGGCCTTGGCGCACTTGTCGTGCCAAAACCCCCACGAGGAGATCACGCCGGTGAGATCGCAGTGATGACCGATGACAATCGGTCCGGAAGCCTGGGCAAACAGATCCTTGGCGATCGTCAGGCTGGCCGTGCCGGCCAGCGCGCCTCCCTTGAGAGCGGTATCAAGGAAGCTGCGGCGGGTTGCTTTTCTCTGCTTCATGCTATGTGCTCCTTCCGAGAACGATTGTCTCACTGTTTCGACAGTCCGAGGTAGCGGTGAACGATCTCGGGCTCCGCCTTCAGCTCTTGTGCGGTACCCTCATAAACAACGGTGCCCTTTTCCATCAGAAACACGCGCGGACAGAGTTTCAGCGCGGTCTCCACATTTTGCTCGACCAGCAGGACCGAAATGCCGGTCTGATTGATGCGGTGGATCTCCCGCCTGATCTGTGACACAAGGCGCGGCATGATGCCTTCGGTCGGCTCGTCAAGAATGAGAAGCTTTGGCCGCATCATCAGGCAGCGTGCGATGGCAAGCATCTGCTGCTCGCCTCCGGACAGCGTGCTGCCGGATTGCCGCAGCCGCTCCTTGAGACGGGGAAAGCACCCAAATACGTATTCCTCCCGCTCCGGATCGCGCCGGCCCGGCAGCCCGATGCACAGGTTCTCCAGGACCGTCAGATTGGGAAAGATACCGCGTCCTTGCGGAACGTAGCCCAGCCCGCGCCGGGGAATCTCGTGCGGCTCGCAGTTGCCCAGATCGAAACCCTCGAAATCGACCTTGCCGGCGCTCTTGCGCGCCAGGCCCATGATCGCGCGCAGGGTCGTGGTTTTGCCGACCCCGTTCCTGCCCAAGAGCGCAGCACATTCTCCTGCCTTCACCGTCAGTGTAACGCCCTGCAGGATGTGCAGCTTACCGATGTGGACATGCACGTCGTCGAGGCTAAGCACGGGCGGCCTCCTCGACGTAGTCCTCGTCCTCCTCGCGGCCGAGATAGGCCTCGCGCACGCGCTCGTCGGCAGCGATCTCTGCCGGGCTGCCGCGCGCGAGGATGGCGCCTTGCGCCATCACGGTGATATCGTCGGCGATCTCGAACACCACCTCCATGTCGTGCTCGATAATGATGATATGAATTGAACGCGACAGCTCCCGGATTTTTTCGACCGCGCGGCTGGTTTCAGCCGGGCTCATGCCGCAAGTGGGCTCGTCAAGGAGGAGGAGCCGGGGCTCGGAAATGATCGCCATCCCGATTTCGAGGAGCGCCACGTCGCCATACGACAATGTGCCGGCTTGACGGCCGGAAAGGGCCAACAGGCCGATCTGCGCCAGCGTTCGCTCGACCATTGCGCCCGTCTGCCGGTCGCTCGCGGCGGTACGGAAAGGGTGCAAGAAGCCGCGCATCGCATGTCCCGTGATCCAAAGATTCTCGGCGACCGTAAGCTGCGGAAAGACGCTCTTGATCTGCAAGGTGCGTTTGACGCCGAGCCGGCTGATCTGGTGGGGCTTCAATCCGGTGATGTCACGCCCATGAAAGAACACGCGACCGTCGGTCGGGGGAAGAAGCCCCGAGACGAGGTTGAAGAACGTGGTCTTGCCGGCGCCGTTCGGACCAATGATGGCATGGACCTGCGACCCGGCGAGGCTGAAGCTCAAATTGTCGACCGCAAGCAGGCCGCCAAAGCGCTTGGTCAGCCCTTGCGTGCGCAGGATCGGCTCGCTCATGGCTCGGTCCGTAGCTTAACTGCACGCGCGGGAGCGCCGCCGCGCTCCACCATGCGGGCGATCCACTCGTTCCATAATCCGACGACGCCCTTGGGTGCGAACATCACCACCAAGATGGCGACCGTTCCGACAATCAGGGAATGGTGCTCCCAATGGGTCGATACGATCTCCCGCACGATGATGAACAAAGTCGTGCCCGCGATCGGGCCGAGCAGCGTACCCGCGCCGCCAACAATCGCCCACACCACCGCCTCGCCGGACACGTGATAGAACATGTAGCTCGCCGACGCATAGCGCCCAAAGAAGGCGAACAAACCACCGGACACTCCCGCCAGGAATCCTGCCAGCACAAACGCGATCAGCCGCAGCAGATAAACGTTGAGACCAATCAAAGAGGCCCGCACGTCATTGTCGCGAATAGCGAGGAAGGCTTTGCCGAGAGGACTCCGGATCAGCCGGTGCATCAGCCAGAAACACAGCGCCACCGTGCCGAGAATAAAGAAATATTGAAACGTTGGATCGGTAAGGCTCTTGCTGAACCCATCAATGGCGAACGTGGGTGGCAGCGTGAAATTGATGCCGTCGTCCCCGCCGGTCAGCCATTTGTTGCTCAAGGCCAGAAAATAGAAGATCAGCGAGAACACCACGGTGATGATCGCGAAATAATGCCACGTCAGCCGGACGGCGAAGATGCCGGTGGCCAGCGCCATCGCCATGGCCGCGACAACCCCGAGGGCAAAAGCAGGCCAGAACGAAAGTCCGAGGTCCTCTATCCCGATCGCGACGCCGTACATTCCGAAGCCGAAATAGAGCGCCTGGCCAAACGATAGAAGCCCGACGTAGCCGAACAGAAGATTGACGCTCGCCGCCAACAGCGACCAGATGAGGATCTCGGCAATCACGCTCACCCAGAAGCTGCTGCTCAGTGCCGGGATGATCCAGGGGACCGCGATCATGAACGCCGCGAACAGCGCCCAAAGGCATTGTTCGACGCTCGGCACAGACATCAGCGCGTCAGCCCTTTGAACAGGCCATGCGGCCGCAGCAACAGGACTGCGCTCATCAGCACCAACGAGGCAATGCGCGCCACGGTCGGATCGGCAAAGCTTTGAATCACGCCTTCCAGAAAAGCCAGCAGCACGGCAGCGGCGGCAGCGCCAAGCAGATTGCCCAGCCCGCCGATGATCACCGCCATGAAACAAAACGGAAGGATGTCGACGCCGCCACGGAAGTCGACGGTGGTGATCGGCGCCGCGACCACGCCACCGAGTGCGGCAAGGGCAAAGCCGATGGCGAAGGTAAGGATGTAGATCCGGCCCGCGGGAATGCCCATGGCAAGGGCAGTGTCGCGGTCGTGACGCACGGCGCGGATCCAGATCCCGAGCTTGGTGTGCTGGAGAAACAGGAAGAACGCCATGAGTGCAAGAATCGCTATGGCCGCGGCAAACAGGCGATAAGCTTCATAATCGACGCCGAACATGGGGATGGTCTGCGCAATCGGCGGCAGGATGCGGCCCGGCGTCGGGCCATAGGTGATGCGCACCGTCTCCTGAAGGATCAGCGACAGCCCGAAGGTCGCCACGATCGAAAGTGCAGCCACGTTGTGGATCGGCTGAATCACCATCCGCTGGATGAGCGCGCCGAGGATGAGGCCGATCAGAGGCGCCACGATAAATGCGAGCCAGAAGCTGCCGGTCGATTGCAGCGTTGCCCAGGCGAGCACCGTTCCGACCATGAAGAAGTCGCCGTGAGCCAGATTGATGATGTCGAGAAGGCCGAAGATGATCGCCAGCCCCAGCGCGATCAGGGCAACAATCAGGCCCCAGATAAGGCCATTCATGCCTAGCAAAAAAAGCTTGTCCATGGCGCGGCCGTCCGCCCCTCATCCCGCTCAAGCGTCGGCTGGGAGCCTTCGTGAGTCAATGCAGCGCAAGCACCGAGCGACCGTCGGACCGGATGCCACCGTGACACGCAATCCGGTGTTTCGCGGGATTCTCATCCGATCGCGCTGCGCGGATCGAAGGCAACCATATGCCGGTCAATGCGCAATTCCTCCGGCGAAAGGCCGAGAGCAAGCCCGACAAGTTGCGGCAGGTGCAGCACCGGCATGTCGAGCTTCTCGCCCATATCCTGCTCGATCTCACGCTGGAAGCCGTCGAGCACAGTGTGGCAGAGCGGGCAGGGCGTCACCATGGTCTGGGCTCCGTTCGCCATCCACTCGCAGTAGGGGATACGAAACTCCGAAAGTCCGGCGCCGCTCGATCGGCGCACGCGCATTGTAATGATCTCGCCTGCAGCTCACCGTCTTAATGCCGTGACGATGGAGATTGAGCGCGGCATAGCAGCCGGCTGCGCCTCCACCGACGATAACGACATCCGTGGACAAGACCTGCATTATTCGACCCCTACAGCGGAGCCCGCTCGAATGGAACCGCTGCTCTCTAGCGTCATGCCCGGACTTGATCCGGACTTGATCCGCGCATCCATTTTCTCGCGAAAAGGATGGGATTGCAGCGGAACTCGGCCTGCCCGAGGTCCGCATTTATTATGAATGCCTCAAGTCGGGTAAACCCAACTTGAGGTGTCAAGCCCGGTAATGACAATCCGAGGGCGTCACGCCGCTTGCAAGAGCGTCTGCACCTTTGGCCAAGGATCAGGCGCAAGATTCTTGAACGGCGCCCAATCAGGATCCTGCATCCGATCGAAGATCGCGGACTGGACCGAATCTCGCTTCTGAACGCGTCCCCACCAGTTTGCGATCCCGGGTTCCCTCTGCCACATGGCGCCGAGCTTGAGCAGTTCAAGACGCAGGATGTACGGAATAACAGCGCAGTCGGCATTCGTGAACGAATCGCCGGCGAGATAGGGGCCGCGCCTGAGGTCGTCCGCCATCCACGAAATCAGCTTCTGATGCTGACCGAGCGCGTCGATGACGAACTCCGAGTCGAGGCCATGCTCGATCACGCTGCGCTTGTACTCGGCGCGTCGCTTGAGGGGGGCCTTATTGATCTCGGCGAGCCACTGCTCGCGCGACATTTTCAGAAACCGCGGACGGAACGCGGTGGCAAAAGTGATGATGGTGCAGGCATTGTGCATGTACTCGTCAATAAGCTTGTTGTAGAGGCGGACACGATGACGTGCAGCCGGCGTATTCGGCATCAGAGGGGGATCCGGGAAGGCTTCGTCGATGTAGTAAAGGATCAACGAAGATTCCGCGATCACGTTGCCGTCGTGCACCAAGGTCGGTACGACGCCATTAGGATTGAGCTTCAGATAGGCCGGGTCGTTCTGATCGCCCTGGAGCGTGAGCAGATGTTCCTTGGCTTCCTGACCCTTTTCCTTGAGGGCGATACGCACTTTTTGAGCGCACACAGAATTTATGTTGTGATAAAGTTCCAACATGTCTTCCTCCGAAACTCTGTTTTGCACGGCCATTCTACGCGGCGAAGCTTACGCGCGTGGAGCCGACCGAAATCGACCGGCGTCCATTTCGGGATCGTCAGGTTCCCATTGACTTGGCGATTGAACAGGTATCGACGACATAGTACCGTGGCCGCATGGTGTCGGCGAGGTCATCCTTCATACAAAAGGCAAGAAATCCCGAGAGACCTGCTGTTTTTACAAGAAAGATAGAGATCAAGCGCAGCCTTGTACAAAAGTACAAAGATGGTTAGGAGCGTCAAATGGAGAGTTCTGGAGGATGGCAATTCTGGCTCGATGATAATGGTAGCGTGCGACAATTCATGGTAGCCGAGCCAGACGAGATCAAAGCCCGACAGTATCTGCGAAAAAGACAGCTGACGGGGAAAATCTTGTCAAGAAAGATGGTGCCCGAAGACATCATTCAGATCGTGAAGATGAAGCCCTGCGATGTCTGCGAATGGGTTGCGGCCACCATCCAGGGCGAAGTTCTTCCTGTTGCAACGCCCACTTAGCATCACTGTGCTTGGCGTCATTGTGCTTGATCCATGTGAACGGCAACCGAGAGGCCCTTCTTGGCGCGCTTCCGGCCGATGATGTCAACTGTCAAGGAAAAGCCTGAGGATCCTTGACCGGCTCGGGTGCTTGAGCTTGCGCAAAGCCTTCGCCTCGATCTGCCGGATCCGCTCGCGCGTCACCGAAAACTGCTGGCTGACCTCTTCCAAAGTATGGTCCTTGTTCATGCCGATGCCGAACCGCATGCGTAGCGTGCGCTCTTCGCGCGGAGTAAGCGAGCCGAGCACGCGTGTCGTAGTCTCGCGCAATTGCGACTGGATAGCCGCATCAATCGGCGGGACGGCGTCCTTGTCCTCGATGAAATCGCCGAGGTGCGAATCCTCCTCGTCGCCCACGGGCGTCTCCATGGAGAGCGGCTCCCTGGCAAGCTTGAGAGCTTTGCGCACATTCTCCAGTGGCATGCTGAGCTTCTCGGCGAGCTCCTCGGGCGTGGGCTCGCGCCCGATCTGGTTGAGCATCTTGCGCGACATGCGCATTATTTTGTTCGCCACCTCGATCAGGTGTATGGGGATTCGGATGGTGCGCGCCTGCTCCGCGATCGAGCGGCTCATCGCCTGGCGGATCCACCAGGTCGCATAGGTTGCGAACTTATAGCCGCGGCGGTACTCGAACTTGTCGACCGCCTTCATCAGCCCGATATTGCCCTCCTGGATCAGGTCGAGAAACTGCAGCCCGCGGTTGGTGTATTTCTTGGCGATGAAGATGACGAGGCGCAGGTTCGCTTCCACCATCTCCTTCTTCGCCTGGCGCGCCTCGCGCTCGCCCTTCTGCACCATCTGCACGATCTTGCGGAACTCGCCGATGTCGAGCCCGGTCTCCCCTGCGAGCACCTGGATGTCGTGACGGTACTGGCGGATCTTGTCCTTCTCCTTCGCAACGAAATTTTTCCAGCATTTGGCCGCAAGCCTGGAGATCTGGTCGAGCCAATGCGGATCGAGCTCCGAGCCCTGATAGTTGCGCAGGAAGTCCTCGCGGCTCACGGCGTGGCTTTCGGCGAGCCGCATGAGACGGCCCTCATACCCGACGAGGCGCTTGTTGATGTCGTAAAGCTGCTCGACCAGGGAATTGATGCGCCTCTGGTTGAGCCGCAGCGATTTCACTTCGGCGATGATCTCATCCTTGAGCTTCTTGCAGCGGCGCTCCCGTGCGGGGGAGAGCGAGGTGTTCTTGAGCTTGAGCTCGATGTGCTGGTCCTGCAGCCGGCGCAGGCGCGTGTAGGCGTCGGCGATGTTGTCGAAGGTGTCGAGGACCTTCGGCTTGAGCTCGGCCTCGATCGCTCCGACCGAGAGCGAGTTCTCCACCTCTCCGGCGTCGAGCACCGGTTCGCCCGGTATGCCCTCGCCCGTTTCGCCTTCCTCGCCGTCGGAGCCTGTCGGTGCTGCCTGAAAGGGAGTCGCAGCAGGGGGCGCCGCGGGCGGTGCCGCTGTTTGCGCAAGCGGCGGGAGGCCGGCAACTGGTGCCTCGGGAACCGGCTGCCCGTCCGATGCCATAACCGCAGCCGGCATAGCCTTGGCCTCAGGGCCGGCATAGGTGGCTTCGAGATCGATGATATCGCGCAGGAGGATTTTTCCCTCCCTGAGCTCGTCGCGCCAGATGATGATGGCCTGGAAGGTGAGCGGGCTCTCGCACAGGCCCGCGATCATGGCCTCGCGACCCGCCTCGATACGCTTTGCGATCGCGATTTCGCCCGCGCGCGAAAGCAGGTCCACGGAGCCCATTTCGCGCAGATAAATGCGCACGGGATCGTTGGTGCCCTCCGTCGGCTCTTTGGCATCCGATTTTGCAGGGACCGCGTGCTCAACCTCGACCAGCTCGCCCCCGGTCTGTTCTTCAGGCTCCTCGCGCTGTTCCTCGTGCTCGTTCGCGTCCTCGGTTTCGAGGACATTGACGCCCATCTCGCTGAACATCGCGAGGACATCCTCGATCTGCTCTGAAATGATCTTCTCGGAGGGCAATATCGAGTGGATCTGCTCATGCGTCACGTAGCCCCGCTTCTTGGCGTCGCCAATGAGCTGCTGCAGCGCCGTGTCCGACAGATCGAGCAAACGGTGGTCAACCGGCGACGCGGGATCCTCACGCTGCGGCCCCTGTTCCTTCTGCAGCGTTGGCTTCGTTTCGCGTGCCATCAATCTCCTGGCGGCGCTGATTCGCGCCTCATAGTCAAGCGCCGCCGCAGCTCGGTCACCGCGGTCGTCAGAAAAGCGGCTCCTCGGCGGGCTCGTCCATCGTGGCCTCGGGTTGGGCCGGTTCGCCCCCCGAGATCCGTCTTATGGCATGTCCTGCTCTAAAAAGCTCGACCGATCAGCCCAACTCAGCGGGCTCGTCTACTCCATGGACCCCGGGCGATGCCCCAGTCAACGCCGCGATTTTCTTCACATGCGCGATTGCAGCAAGCGCCCCGGTCGTCTGCGTCAGGAGGTCGAGGGCTGTATCTTCGTCGTCGCGGACGGGCTGGAGCGCCTGATCCATATAAGCGCGCGCGCTGGGATCATGCTCTATCGCCATCTTCATCAGCAGGAGCCGTGCGATCGTGGCTGCGAGAATCGCGTGCTTACTTATCGTTTGCCCGACGAAACGCGGCCAAAAAATCCAGGGATGCTCGCGCGGCATGCCTGGTCGACGCTCTGAGGGATGCTTCAGACGCAGGATGCCCGCCTGGAGCGGGTGCACGTTTTCCAGGCGAACCGTCGTCGCGAACGCGACCAGCACCTTGACCAGGCTGCCCATGGGCCCGCCGCTCGCCGCCATTCGTCGGAGCAGCGTTTTCATGTGCTCCGGCGTGTAGTAGAGCGACCAGGCTTCGCGGTAGATCGCCTCCCATTCGTGCTTGCTCATTTTGGGGTGAGCGGCGCAGACATGCTCGACATCGTATTTGTTGAGGTCCGCCTCCATCGCGGCGCCCTTGTTCCAGAGGACTTGATGATCCTCCGAGCCGGGCAGCGGCGTCAGGCAGAAAAACTCGAGGATGTCGAGCGGCAGCTCCTTCTGAATGATGGCAATATCGCGTCTGATCGTTTGCGGCGTGTCCGCAGGAAAGCCGAGAATATACCCGGCAAGCGTGATGATGCCCTGCGCCTTCCAGGCGAGCAGCATCTTGCGGTACTCGGTGATCTTGTTCTGGCGCTTCCTTGCGGCCGCGAGATTGTCAGGATTGATGTTCTCCAATCCGATGAAGACGCGCGTAACGCCGGCCCGCTTCGCCTTTTCCGTGAAATTCGGGATCTTGTGGCAGAGCGTGTCCACTTGAATCATGAGGCCAAGCGGGATGTCGGCCTTCTCGCGCAGCTCGGTCAGGCGGTCGAAGATTGCCTCCCATCCCCTGTTGCGCGCGAAATTATCATCAGTAATGAAGAACTTGTGAATGCCGTGAGCCCAATTGAGGCGCACGAGATGCTCGACGTCATCCGCCGAACGGAAGCGCGACTTCCGACCTTGCACGTTGATGATGGTACAGAACGAGCATTGATACGGGCAGCCGCGACCCGCGTCGAAACTGGCGCTCAGGCCAAGCGTGCGCGCCACATACCGCTTGGGGAGGAACGGCACGGGCGTGCCCTCCAGCCCCGGCAGGTCCTTCATGAAGTTGTATTCTGCATCGAGAGCGCCCTCTGCGGCATCGCGCAGGACCTTGTCCAGCCGGCCCTCGGCCTCGCCCGCAAACATGGCGACGCCCATTTTCCGGCAGGCGTCGAGCTCCACCGCGTGCCCGTCCAGCATCGATAGGCACCCCGAAACGTGAAATCCGCCGATGGCAACGGGAATCCCAGCCGCCTTGAACGGTCGGGCAATGTCGAGGGCGCGGGGATATTGGTTTGACTGAACACCAACAAGCGCGACAAGCCCGAAGTTGCAGTGGCGCCGGAACCGGGCGAGCAACCCCCGCACATCGAGACGCGCGTTCGTCTCGTCGATCACTTCAATGTCGATGGCGACGTCCGGCCCAAGGATCTTCCGCTCGGCGCAATCGGCGGCGATTGCATACACGGCAGCGAGCGAATTCGAGGGGATCATCGCGCGCCACCAGCGGATCACGTATCCGTCGTCGTCGTAGTGCGACGGCTTGATCAGGACCAGCTGGAAGCATCGACTTGCCATTACCGCGAATTGCATGTCGGGCTGTTCGGAGGGCGTCAGCATATCGAAAGCCGGGGGCCTGTGCTCGGTCTCTGGCATGCATTGACCATGCGAGGGTCTCGGTTGTAGAAGGGAACTCACCAAGTTTTCGGTCTGCCTTGCCAAGCTCCCGTTCCGGGCCGCTCACAAGTCATTCTCCAAAACTCGGACCTATCGATGGCGCGATACTCGCGCGATCGCCTACGTGAGCACAAGTCAAGGAGCCGGCGATGGCAACAGGAACCGTGAAGTGGTTCAATCCGACGAAAGGGTATGGATTCATTCAGCCGCAGAGCGGCGGCAAGGACGTATTCGTCCACATTTCGGCTGTCGAGCGCGCCGGACTGAGTTCCCTCAATGAGGGGCAGCAGGTTGAATACGAGGTCGTAAGCAATCGCGGGAAGGAATCGGCAGAGAACCTCAAGGTCAGCCGCTAGCCGCGTGACGCGCTCTACGCCGGGCTCGCCGGCAAGTCGGGAGACAGACTTGCCGGGCGTCCCGGGATGACGCCCGAGTGAACCCTGTGGGCGCAGTGCCACCTGCGCGTTCTACTTCTTCTTTTTCTTCGGCTCGGTGACGTTGCTGTCCGCCGCGTCCCTTGCCAACCTAAGCGCCCGCAGGCGCGCAGTCTTCTCCCGGGCGGCGCGTCCCTCGGCCTGATATTCTGCCCAGGCCTGGGCGCCTTCCCGAGCGCGCTGTTCCTTTTTATCTTCTGTCTGTTTCGTCATCGTAAAGGCTCGTTTTCCGGAATGCTCCTCATTGTCACTCGAACTACTGGTTCGCCGCGACGCGCAACGGGTTAGCTTTTTTCTGACCAGTTTTTCTTCGTGCGTTGCGATACAGAAACGCGGGAAGCTCTGTCGGACTTTTTCGGTGGTGCTCGTGGCGATCCGGTTGGCGCGGTGCGTCCTCGCGGTGCCGCTGTTTCCCAAGCGCAGGAGCACTCGGCCGCGTTGGGCGGCTCTGGTGGACCGAGCGCCTCGTTTGTCGCGTCGAGGAGGAATGATCGGTTGCCGGGATCGACATGCGGATCAGCTTCTCGATGTCACGCAGGAACGCTCGCTCATCGGGATCGCACAGGGAAATGGCGACACCTTTGGCTCCGGCTCGCGCCGTACGGCCTATACGGTGCAAATATGTTTCCGGCACATTGGGAAGGTCGAAATTGACGACATGGCTGATACCATCGACATCGATCCCGCGCGCGGCGATGTCGGTGGCGACCAGTGTGCGCACCTCGCCATTGCGAAAGCCCGCCAGTGCGCGCTCACGCTGATTTTGCGACTTGTTGCCGTGAATCGCTTGCGCAACGATGCCGGCCTTGCCGAGACTGCGCACCACCCTGTCGGCCCCATGCTTGGTGCGTGTGAATACCAGGGCCCGGTCGATCGATTCGCGCCGCAAGAGGTCTGCAAGCATCGCCGGCTTGGCCGCGCGATCAATGCGCAGGATGCGCTGCTCGACACCGGCAACCGTCGAGCCCTCCGGCGTCACGGCCACCTTGGCGGGATCGCGCAGCATCGCACCTGCGAGCTCTACGATGGCGTGCGGCATCGTAGCCGAAAAGAGCAAAGTCTGCCGGTCGACCGGCAGCTTCGCCACGATCTTACGGATATCGTGGATGAAGCCCATATCGAGCATTCGATCCGCTTCGTCGAGCACGAGGAATTCGACTTCGCTGAGGCGCAGAGCGTTGCTCCGCACAAGGTCAAGCAGCCGTCCCGGGGTCGCGACGAGGATGTCGACCCCTTCATGCAGCGCCCGTACCTGGCCGCCCATTGGCACGCCGCCGATCACCAGCGCGGCGCTTATGCGAAGATGGCGGCCGTAAGCGCGGAAACTATCGAGAATCTGTCCAGACAGCTCGCGGGTTGGGCTGAGCACCAGCACCCTGCAGCACTTACGTCGGGTCTGTCGCGTATGGGCGGAGATGTGATGCAGAATCGGGAGTGCAAATGCTGCGGTTTTGCCGGTGCCGGTCTGGGCGATCCCGATCACGTCACGGCGGGAGAGAGCGATGGGAATAGTCTGCGCCTGAATCGGCGTGGGCGTGGCGTATTTCTCTTCTGCAAGCGCACGTTCGATCGGCTCGGCGAGGCCAAAATCCTGAAATGATGTCAAATGAATACAATCTTTATGTTGTGCGAGACGGCGCAGGTCCTGAGCGCTCTGCGCCCCCTTATGCCGTGCCGCACGGTGGGTGAAGACACCCCCGCGTGATCTGGGCTGTCACTGAAAGTGGGTAAGCAAGCCAGATACCGTTTTACGGGATCCGCACACGCGGCTTGCCTTGACCGTGTGAAGGTCGCAGCGTTCATATGGGGCATCGATATGTTTATTTCAAGGCGCTCGCCTTTGCGAGCGGCGAAGCCGGCCTGTAGCCGTTCTGCTCCGCTTCGGTGCGGCTTGTCTGTCATTATCGCGTGCGAGACGCAATAAAGCTCTTGTAGATAGCAAGGACTTCGTTCATACCATCCGCTGTCGAATGCGCTGGCCCTACTGCGCAGTCGGGATTGGCGCCTGAATAGAAACGCTATATATACTAATAAACATCGTCGGAAGAGCTCGCAAATTCATCAAGGCCACCGCTGATCCGACCCCGCAGCTGGCCGCAACAACACGATCGGAAAACGTTTGCAGGTATTTGTTCGCGACAACAACGTGGATCAGGCTCTCAGGATTCTCAAGAAGAAGATGCAACGCGAGGGCGTCTTTCGCGAGATGAAGCGCCGCAAAGCGTATGAAAAACCGTCTGAGCGCAAGACCCGGGAGAAAGCAGAGGCCATCCGTCGGGCACGCAAGGCAGCCCGCAAACAGGCGCAACGCGACGGACTCATTCCAGCTCCCAAGCCTCGCGAGCTCACAAGGGGTGGGGTTGGACGCGGCCGCGTAGGGGGCATGCAAAGCCAGGGGCGAGCGTAAGCTTGCTCGGTTCAGAAGTCAGTACTGACCAGATCGTAAGATCCCCTTCGGCCACGTGCATAGACTTTGCTCGCGGCGGCGTAGATCAGGTCGCGATTCGCATCGAATGCACTGAGAAGTCCATCCTCATTGAACCGCATGCCAGGCTGAACACGCCTCAAAGCATCCTCGGTTATGAAAAAAACCGCTTCCATTGCGCTGTCATGTCCCCAAAACCGCACGGCGCGGCGGGTGGCATCATAAAAGCGGCTTCTATTGGGAAAGTTGAGCGTCATCGCGGCGTCCTTTTTCGAAGTCGTCAACCTACTCCGAATTCACCGGAAAATCGCGCGACGTGTTAGCGTCTCCAGGAGGTTCGACCGCGTCACGCTCGGCTTTGCGCTGCGCAGCTTTTTCGTCCTTTCTTCGTTGTTTTTCTTCGCTCCGCGCGCGCGCTGCTCTCTGTCGTTCAGCCCGATCTCTGCCGTAGTTTGGCTTGAATGCCATCGGAACCTCTTTTGCTGGCCTGTTGATATCATGCGAGACACTCCATAGATATAGGACTGCTCGAACTTACTCCGTCCTTTTCGGTAGCGCTCCCGAACAGGTGGTGGTTTTTCTTATGGCTCGGAAACCGGGAACGCGTGCTAGCACGGAATTCGTGCTGTTCGACGTCTTTTATGAGGACGGTTCGCAGCGGTCCAATCGCAAGGTACCTAGTGCGGTGCTGGCCGGCATAGAAGGCGACGCTGCCGCTACCGAGTTCATCGCCGAGCAGGACCAGGCGATTGCCAGGAAGTCCGGGCTCCCCGCACTTGCCATCAAAAGCGTATGCCGCTCCGGCAGAAAGGGTTAGCTCATGCGCATCTACATATTCAAGTCAGAGT
Organism: Xanthobacteraceae bacterium; assembly: GCA_036513475.1. Lineage (GTDB taxonomy): Bacteria > Pseudomonadota > Alphaproteobacteria > Rhizobiales > Xanthobacteraceae > VAZQ01. Next base: position 19,418 of record DATBYX010000087.1, read on the forward strand.
CGAGGAGGGAGTTGCGTGCATTTGCAGGGCACATAAGTGGAGACAAACTCCCGAAAAACCACGGTCCGTGGACTGTTACCGGCGTGATCGGGGCGGACAAGGCACCTCCCCATAATCTCTCGCGTGAAGCGATCGAAGAAGCCATAGAGGGCGAGGGGTTTCAGCTCTGGCGATTGCAGAAGAAAGAAAAGAAGGAAAAGGTCGGGCCTTCAGTATAGATGGACGGCGCGTGTCTCCAGCCGCGGGCCGCGCCGTCAGCAGAAGGCACTACACTCCCTCCGCGTCGAATGTCATTGCTGGGACAAAAGGAATGAGCGAGCGCGCAGCGCATTGGCAGTGACCATAAACGAGGAGCCGGACATTGCAGCTGCCGCAATCAGCGGGACGATCAAGCCCGCGATGTAGCTTTCCTGTACGGGACATTCAGATGGGGTTCATCACGGCTGTGCTGTGCTGTGCGCGGCGGGGGTAGAACTGGGTGGTGTTCTCATGCGCCGCTTATTCCGATGCCTTGTTACGCTCTGCACGCTGATACCGCTCGGCTTTGTCTGGCCGGCCAAGGCGCAGACGCAGGAAAAGCGTATCGCGCTTGTCATCGGCAATGCCGGCTATCAAACACATGCGCTCAAGACCAGCGCCAATGACGCCGGGCTGATCGCCCAGACGCTGCAGGCGGCCGGCTTCGATGTGGTCGGGGCGCGCGATCTCGATCAGGACGCGCTGCGCCGCGCGCTGCGTGACTTTCTGAGCAAGGCCTCGGGCTCGGGACCGGATACGGTCGCATTCATCTATCTGAGCGGCTATGGGCTGCAGCTTGAAGGAGAGAACTATATCCTCCCCGTAGATGCAAAGATCGGAGGCGCTGCGGATGTGGCAGCCGAAGCGCTGCGCGTTTCGGATTACATCAGGCCACTGGCAACACTCAAATTGAAGGCGAGCATTGTCATACTCGATGCCGCGCGCCGCAACCCCTTCGCCATCTCCGGCGCGCCGCTCGCGGGCGGGCTCGCGCTGGTCGAGCCGAGCCCAGGCACGCTGGTGGCGTTCAACGCTGCCCCCGGCACGATCGCGCCGGATGAGGACGGTCCTTATGGCGCCTATGCGCAGGCGCTCGCCGAGATGATGCGCGAAGGAGGCCTCGCGCTGCCGCAGGTTTTCGAGCGGGCGCGCCTGCGCGTCAGCGACATGACGAAGGGCGCCCAGCTCCCGTGGTTCTCCTCCCGTCTCGGCACGGCATTCCTGTTTTTCGAGCGCTCGCCCGATGCCCCGGCCGCCGCTGCTGCGGGAGGGGGCGTGGACATTTCGTCCAGATCCATCCGCGATCTGCCGGACGGAGACGCCTATACGGCCGCGGTCGAGCGCGATACGTTGCAAGCCTACGAAGAATTCCTTGCGGCTTTTCCCGACCATCCCCTGGCAAAGCGGGTGCGGGCCATCATTGCCGCACGGCGCGAGGCGATCACTTGGCAACGCACCTATGCCGTGAACACGCCGAATGCCTACTGGTCGTACCTGCGGCGGTATCCGCACGGTCCGCACGGCGCGGATGCCCGGCGACGCCTCGCGCTGGGCGCGTTTGCGCTGGAGCCGCCCCCCTCGTTCGACCTCGTCGATTATGACGTGCCGCCGCCGCCAGCCGAAGAGGAGATCTATGTGGAGCGCCCGGTGCTCGCATTCGATGATCTCGATCTCGGTTTCGTGCCTCCGCCGCCGCTGCCGGTTTACTTTCTTCCGCCGCCGGCGCCGGACTTCGTCGAGCTGCCGGCACCCCTGCCTGCCGTGGAGGATTTCGTTCTGCCGGTGCCGGTATTCATACCTATCCCGGCGTGGTGCAATCCTCCGGACTACATAGTGCCGCCGCCGAACAATGTGATCTTCACCAACATCCACAACACGATCATCGTCAATCGCGAAACCAATCTCGTGACGATCAGGAATGGGCGCGGCGAAAGCGTAGCTTCCAAGCAGAGAGGCTTCGAGCAACAAAACTTCGAGCGACGAGCTTCCGAGGAAGGGCCCTCGCACGGTGCCGCCGCGCTGCGGCTCGCAGGCCCTGCGCTCGTCGCCCCGCTGCCCCCGTCGCTGGCGCAGAAGCGGGCCCTTGTGCACCCGCAGGAATCGACCGCGGCGTCCCTGCCCGCGGAAGGCGCGAGCAAGCCGCGCTCGGGTCAGCCCCTGCCCGGCATGCACGGGCAGCCGCTTCCCCCGCTGTCTGGCCGCTCCGGCATCCCGTCAGCGCTGGCGGCCGCGCCCCCCTCGGCTGCGCAGGACTCTCATGCTCTCCATCTGGCACCGGCGCATGATACCCCGAGCATGCCCGCGAACAGATCGAGCAACGGAACGCTCGGCTCTCCTTTGCCGGGCATGCGCGGGCAGCCGCTGCCGCCGGTGCCTGGAGGATGGAACGCGGCTCCTATTACGGGATCACCTCCGCAGAGTGGACCCATTCACGCGGGGACGGCGGCGATGCCCACCCACCCGCCACAGCGGCCAGTGCAGACTCCCTCAGCGCATCTGGCTGCGCCCGTGCCGTCCGCAGCGGCAGCGGTTCGACCGCCCTTTGCTTCGACGATCACTCCAGCGAGGCCCGCCGCTCCGGCCATTGCCAGGCCTGCATCTGCGCCGGTCGCCGCCTTTCACCCGCCTTCAACTGCGCCAGTGCCTTCCCGTCGGGCCCAACCACCGGCCGTGCACGTCGCTCCACCTCCGGTATTCCGTCCGCCGCCGCCGGCCGTGCACGCGGCTTCACCTCCGGCATTCCATCTGCCCGTACCCGCAGTGCATGCGGTCGCGCCCCCGGCCTTCCATCCGCCCGCGCCGACGGTGCGTGCTGCTCCAGCCGCGGCCGCCGCCGTTGCTCATCGCCCACCACCCGCCCCGGGCAGAAGGGGCTAGCTCTGCTGATCGCTAAGGCTGAGATCGGCAGCCAGTTTTCTCAAAGCCTCCGCGTGCTCTCGCAGCGGCTTTTTGGCTACCGCTTGAAGGTCACTCGTCGGTTGATCAAGCGAGGTCGTGATCGTATCCGCAATTTTCTTCAGCAGTTCTCCCGCCTGCTCTTTGGAAAGGCATTGATTTGCAATCAGCGTGGAGAGCAACTGTCCGCCAAAAGCCAGCTGAGCTCCCAGGGAGAGGGCAACGCCGAAACTTACCTGTTCTGCGAGGTGCGTGTCTTGATCAGCCATATCGGTGCCTACGCTCGGAGTGCATCGGGATAGACGTTCTTGACATCAGAACGTTCATCGCCAGAACGGCTGGACCTGCTCCAACTCGGCATGTGTCTGCGTTGCCACCACTGCGAGATGTGCGCATCTCCATGTCCCGGCAACCGTCCGGCAGCACCCGCGTCCTTCGGGATGTGTGGTAATGCTTACGTCGGCCATGATCATCGGGATCGTGGCCGATGATCCGGAGACACGTTATGGACAGGACGAGACGCCAAGTGCTCGCGGCAACGAGCACGGTTGCCGCGGTGACGTTCGCGCGCACTGCGTTCGGTGGATGGGAGCCGAGCGAGCGCTACCCCGATCCCGCGATCAAAAGTCTCGACCCCAGCTTCAACAGGTACCGCCTGTACAATGCCAGCATCGAGCGGCTCGCGACCGGGATGCGCTGGTGCGAGGGGCCAGCCTGGTTCGGCGACGCCCGCTGCCTGATCTGGAGTGACATCCCTAACAACGCGCTCATGCGCTGGGACGACGAGACGGGTGCGGTCAGCGTCTACCGCAAGCCGGCAAACCACGCCAACGGCAACACCCGCGACCGTCAGGGCCGCCTCATTACCTGCGAGCACGAAACGCGCCGCATCACGCGAACCGAATACGACGGGTCAATCACGGTCCTGATGGATCGGTTTGAGGGCAAGCGCCTGAATTCGCCGAATGATGTGTCTGTCAAATCCGACGACTCGATCTGGTTCTCCGATCCACCCTTCGGCATCCGCACCAATTACCAGGGTAACATTGCGCCGGGCGAGCTGCCGTCAAACATCTATCGTCTCGATCCGAGGACCGGGCGGGCCACGATGGTGGAAGGCGCGCTCGATCTGCCGAATGGGGTAGAGTTCTCACCTGACGAGAGCAAATGCTACATCGAGGACAGCGGGCCCAGCCCGCGCCCGATCTATGCCTACGATGTTGTCGACGACGGCACCCGCCTCGTGAACAAACGCGTGCTCATCACCGCGGAGCCGAACGGCACACCCGACGGTTTTCGTATCGACACGGAGGGCAACCTGTGGTGCGGCTGGGGCATGGGCAACGCCGAACTGGATGGGGTCAAGGTGTTCAGTCCCGAGGGCAAGCCGATCGGCTTCATCGCGCTGCCCGAGCGCTGTGCCAACCTCGCATTTGGTGGGCGCAAGCGCAACCGCCTCTTCATGACCGCAAGTCACTCACTGTATGCGCTCTATGTGAATGCTCGCGGCGCAAAGAACGCTTGATGTCCTAAGCGCGCAGCTGCAACAGCGGAGCTGATATATTGTACTCCTGCCGTGTAGAGCGAATTAGCTCACCCATCCTCGGCGCGGCCACGGGTTTGCATAAGATGTGGATCATCGCCTTCCCCGCTGCGATGATCGTCTCTGGAGCGCGCTGCCGGGACGCAGAAAAACCCCTTTTTCCGTATAGTTCGCTCCGAGTGGCCTCGTTCAGCGACGTACCGACACTATGCATTCCACTATCAATCTGCCCGTCATCGCGATTGCCGGCGCGATTACTTCGCAATTCGCGATCGCCGAAGAGGCAAAGCTGGAAGTGCGCGGAGAAGAGTTGCTGAGCGCCCGATGCGCGCGCTGCCACGCCATTGCCCGTACCGGGGAAAGCCCGCACTCGGCTGCGCCGCCGTTTCACACCTTGTCCCGCAAGTATCCTATCGAGGGGTTGGCGGAATCGCTCGCGGAGGGCCTTTCCGTCGGTCATCCCGACATGCCCGAATTCGTTTTTGAACCCGATGATATCGCCGCGATCCTGGCGTACCTCAATTCCATCCAGGAGCACTGAGCGGGCGCATCAAAGCGCGCGTGAACGCGGGGAAGTAGGGCGGATTAGCGTAAACGTAATCGACCGGACGGCGGGTTACGCGGGCAATCTCCTCAAGACGATCTTGGCCGCTAACCCGTCCTACGCAATGCCGATCCCCTAAGATTGCCGGTCTCTCAACTCACGCTGTCAGCATCGAATAGATCCGCTGGCGGTCTTGACTGTGGCCCGGTGTGCTTGCTGTGATCATGCTTCGGGTTGGCTGCTCTGAAGAACCGATTTATCTCATTCCGGAACGCGATAACGGCAAAAGCCAACATCCGAGTAGCGCGTACGGCCGATTGGAGTAACACATGACGACCTCGAAAAACATTGCGGCGCTGATTGGCCCGACGCTGATCGCCATCGCGCTCGCCATGCTATTCAATCTCGGCTCGTTTCCTGCGATGATAGACCAGGTTTCCCGCGATCCCGCGCTTATTTTTGTGTCCGGCGTTCTGTTGTTCGTTGCCGGCCTTGCAATACTGCGGGCTCACAATGTCTGGACCGGCGGCTGGCCTGTATTGGTCAGCGCGCTCGGCGCGCTTGCGGTGCTCGGCGGTCTCGGCCGGATGTTCTTTCCCCTCCGGCTTGCGGAGGTGGCGGTCCAGATCGGACAGCATCGCGGCGTCATGGTGATAGCCGCCCTGGTATTTTTGCTGCTTGGCGGCTTTCTCTCGGTCAAGGCCTACAGCCGGGACGGATGAGGCTGGATTGCGCTCGCGTCAGTGATTATCCAACCCGGAGACGAGTGCGGGCCGGGTGTTCAGCCCGCTTGGCGAGAAGTTGAGGTCGAGGACTTTCCATTCGTTGTATTTTGCGGAGGGCAGAAAGCCGTAGGGCTGGCACTGACGCAACGCGCGTATGGCGGTTTGCAACAGTGCAGGTCCGCTCGACGAAGCGCTGGCTGCAAGCATGGTCGGCTCCCCCGCAAGCGTTCCGTTGGGCTTGAGGGAGACGCGCAAGACCGCCATCAATTGCCCGTCGTCTGCGAGACCAGCGGGCGCGTTCCAGCATTTCTGCAGGTGCGCCTTGAACGTCGCGATATCTCGTTGCGAGAGATTTGCTGTGGTCTCGGACTCGTCGTAGTGGCTTGCGGTCACAGGAAGCGAGCTCAGCGCCGCGTCGAGCCAGCTGCTGCCGAACTGAGGCAATTCGGGCTTTGGCTCGCTCTTCGGCTCGTCCTGCGGCGCCGGGGCCGCAGCGCCTGACGGTGTCGGCTCGGCCTGCGCCTGGGCTGCGACTGCTGATTGCGCCGGCGCTCGTGTGCTCTTTGTTTGGGACGCTTGCTGAGGCTGCCGAGCCGCCTCCCGCTGGGGAGGGGGCCGCAACAGCGGGGATGGGGGGCTGTTGCTGGCGAGAGCCTCCGGTTGGGCAGCCCCGGTAGGCGCCGAAGCCCCAGGACTATTTTCCTTCTCCGATACGGGCGGTTTTGCTGCCTCGCCAATCTCGTCGGGTGAGACAATATCGACCGTGATCGCCGTCTCGGCCGGCTTGGCAATCGGCGCAGGCGCGGATAGCGCATTGAGCCCCCAGAAGAGGGCGTGTGCCAGCGCTGAAACGGTGATCGCAGTGCGCACGGAAAACCGAGTCCGATTTCAGAAATCGGCGAAGCCGATCCGCATCAAATTGGCTGCAGGATACATCCATACCGTGTCCGCATGTGGCTGCTCAGGGGGCGGAACAGCGTTTTGGCTTGGGGTGTGGCAGATTTGCCGCTGTGACCAACGGGCAGGAAAACCGCGCTATTGGCGGGCAAATGTGCGCCTTATGGGCTGATCTTATCCCCCTGCGCTCCCACAGGGACAGCTTGGCGAATGATGTGCGACGTTTCCGCCCGGATCGCGTCATCGCGCCGCTTGCGCGCGAGCGCGGCCTCCCCGCCATTGGTCGCGTGGTAAAGGTCGAGAATGTCGAACTCGTCAGCGTCAGCCGGTGCGGTCGCGGTGTCGGTGTAGGACGAGCGGTCCGGCGCCGCCATGATTTTGGCAAGCATCGCCTTGGATTGGCGGTAAACTGCCCAGTATCGGCGCAGCTTGACGAGGGTTTCACCGAAATATCGGGGATAAAACCAAAACAGGTTCTCCAATGGCAATCCATGTCGGCGATCGCCCCGGAATTTCAGCCGGAATGCACCGCCTTCAAGGGGATGCACGCCTTCATACGCACTCACCAGCTTGAACCATAGAAGCGTCGACAACGTCGTCTTGGGCCGGCCAAGTGGGCTCGCGGCAGCACGGCGCAAAATGGTGCGCATATGCTCCGGGCTGTAGAAAGCCTGCCAAGCCGCACCATACGCGTCCTCCCATTCCTTATCGGTCATTTTGGGATGATGCGTGACCCGAGTGTTCAGATCGTATTTGTTCATATCGGGATCCATCCAGACCCCTTTCTGCCAGAGCACCTTGTGGTCCTCCGAGCCCGGCAATGGCGTGAGGAAAAACAGCTCGAGGATGTCGAGCGGCAGCTCTCGCTTGATGATCTCAATGTCCCGCAGGATGCTCTCTTTGCTGTCACCCGGGAAGCCGATGATGTAACCGGCACAGGTGATGGCGCCATGGTCGCGCCATTTCTGCAGCATCTGCCGGTAGTCGGTAATCTTGTTCTGGCGTTTCTTGGCGGCGATGAGATTGTCGGGGTTGACGTTCTCGAGCCCAATGAATACCCGGCGCACGCCTGCGCGTGCTGCCTTCTCGATGAAATTCGGGATCTTGTGGCAGAGCGTGTCGACCTGGATGGTAAACCCGATCTTGGGGCAATCTCCGGACCTCAACGCGATCAGGCGGTCGAACAGCGCTTCCCAGTCGCGGTTGCGGGCGAAATTGTCGTCGGTGATGAAAAATCGCCTGATGTTCTGGGCGTAGTTGTCGCGAACGATCTTCTCCACGTCATCCGGTGAACGGAATCGGCTCTTGCGCCCCTGCACGTTGATGATGGTGCAGAAGGAGCACTGGTATGGACAGCCGCGACCGAGATCCATGCTCGAGAGCGATCCGGCGGTCCGGCGGATGTAGCGTCGCGGCAGAATTGGCGGCGGCTCGCCTTGCAGATTGGGAAGATGATCCATGTGATTGTAGAGCGGCGCAAGCCGGCCGTTCCAGGCGTCTCGGAGTACCTCGTCGAGGCGGCCTTCCTCAGCCTCCCCGGCAAACAGCGAAATGCCGAGCGCCTGGGCTTCGCGCAGGTCGTGGGGCATTTCCGGCAGCATGGCGATGCATCCCGAAACGTGGAAGCCGCCGATGCAGACCGGCAGTCCCGCGGCCCGGAACGAACGCGCGAGATCCACCGCGCGCGGAAACTGGTTGGATTGGACGCCGACCAAGCCGATCAGTGCCTTGCCGCCGGCCGTGCGAATGTCTCGGAGGATACGCCTTGGCCTGACCCGCCGGTTGGTCTCGTCATAAGCGTGCAGGCGAATTTCAACGTCACCCCCGAGGACACGCCGCTCGCGCGCGTCCTCGGCGAGCGCATTCAGGCACGCGAGCGTGTTGGAGGGAATGGCTGAGCGGAACCATTGGATGGGATAGCCTTCCGCATCGTAGTGGGTCGGCTTGATCATCACGAAATGGAACAGCTGCGGGTGCACGTCCGCAGAATTGGCCCCTTCGGTTCCTGCGCCCATTATGGTCCTTTACCTGCGGAAACCGGACGCCCTTTCGGTTTTGTCGATCTCTGGCGCAACAGCAGCTCCAATCGGGTGGAAGGAGTCGTATACCGACTTATCAGCGTTGCTGCGGAACAGCCAGTCGAAAAATCGGGTCCAAGGGGGGCAGCGGCGGGTGGGTGCACCACCCATTACCGTCCGAGCGGGCTGTCAGGGATGCGCGATCAAAATAACCGTGCGCTGCTGTTTGAGCAGCACGCGCAGACAGATTTTGAGGGTCTCGGGATCGAGCGCGGCAAAGCTTTCGTCTAAAATCAGCACATCGGCCTGTTGCAGGAGCGCGCGTGCGAGAAAGACGCGGCTGCGTTCACCGTGCGACAGCTGCCAGCCGGTTTCGCCCACCACCTGGTGAATGCCGTTGGGCATTTTGCCCAGCAGCGATCCGAGCTCCAGGTCGCGGCATATGGCCTCTGCGAGCATCAGATCCTCCGGGCTTGCCGGCCACCTGCGCCCCATCAACAGATTGTAGGCCAGCGTTCCGGTCAGAATGTGGTTTTCGTGGAACTGGGGGGCGAGAACGACCCGTCGGCGCCATTCGAGATCGCCAACCGTCTGCTGGTCGAGACCGTGCAGGAACACCGTGCCGCGTTCCGCCGGGCGCAGTCCGGCGAGTATCGCGGCAAAGGTCGACTTGCCGCCGCCCGAGCTCCCCTGCAGCAGGATCTGGTCGCCGTTGTGGACGACGCAGCTGCAGCCATTGAGAACGCTCAATGCACGTTGGTCATAGCTGTAGCCAACGCCCTGAACATCAAGAATGGCCTCAGGCTTGCTTTCCTGCATTGCGCTCGTGCGCGCCAGCAGGTTTTGTGCCTGGATAGAGCCCGCCCTCTCCAACGGCTCCCCAGCCGCCCGGAAAAGCGGACCGACCAACCCCCAGCCGATATATGCATCGGTCAGCGCGATCCCGCTGTTGACGATCTGCCCGATCGCCTGTTGGACGAGGAGCACCGCGCCAAGGTTCACAGCAAGGGTGACTTCACTCGCTCCGCCATGCACGAAGGTGTAGGCGAGGCCGGCAAGACCGACCGGCAACCAGCCGCGAACGATCACCACGTTGAGCAGGAGTTGCCAACGATCCATGTTCCGGCTTGCCGCCTGATACGTCGCAAGCCCCGCATCTTCGCTGCGATGCCATTGCGCATGCGACTCCTGCGCCAGTCGCGTCTGATGCCCCACCAGGTGCTCTACCATGGTGTTCGTCAGCGACAGCCGCATCTGCGCCCAGTGCCGGCGCCGGCGCATGTAGAGGAGAAACACAGCGCAGGCGAGCGCCGTCCACAGCACCACGAGACCCGCATTGAGGATGCCCTCTGCCCCGAGCGCAAGGATGGCTGTGGCAACCAATAACTGGACGAGAGCCATGATCCCAGAGGTGGCTCCGGAGAGCAGCAGCGCCTCGAAACCATCCGACTCGAACACCCGGCTGAGATGCTCCCCGATGCCTCCGGTGCGGATCTGCTCGAAGGGCAGATTGAAGGCGCCAACCAGCAACTTCTGTTTGAGCCTCACTCCAAAATCGAGCGAGATCACTCCTGCCGCCCACATGTTCCAGAGCTGCAGAGGCACGAGGGTCAGAAGCGCGAGCCCTATTGGCCACAGCCACGCCGCCGAATGATCGTTGCCGAAGGCGAGCCGGCCGATGAGGGACCAGACGAGAAGCCCGATCAGCAGCTGTCCAAAATGCGTGGCAATGAACAGCGCGACGCGACGTCGTATTCCATCGCGCTGCAAACTGCGCCCCATCGGGCTGCTCGAGCCCATCCGAAGGAGCCACGTAGAGCCGAGGCTGACGTCACGCAGGCAGGCCTCCAGCATCGCCTCGCGCGCATGGCTGCGACGCTTTTCCGGGATTCCCGCATCGCGGATGCAGCCGTCGACATCGGTGTGAATGGAGGCGATCGTCGGAGCAGCAATGGCTTCTTTCAACGCCGTGCAGGAGACGCGGCGCACGCCCAAGTCCCGTCCCAGCACTTTCAGATGAGAACCACGACTGCCCAGCAGCAAGATGAACCGCTCGACGCCGTCCAGCTCGAGCCGCACCACAGCGGGCGCGGCTTGGCGGAGCATAGTCGATAGCATCCCGTAACGGGTGCCCGCCGGCTCGAGCCGCACATCAAGAAGCTGCGCCTGCTGGCGAAAAAAGGTCGCAAGCTCCACGCTATGCTCCATCGGTTCGCTCGCCGGCGCCTTTGCCGGAGCATGCGACATCCCGCTCGCGCGTGCTAATGTTGCCAAACCTTCGCCGAGCTCTTGGCGGTTCCACGTGCAATTCGTTGCGAGCATCAGGCGGCCTCCGCCGTTTCCACAATCACTGGGTGCTGATGGGTGTCGATCGCGCCGTTGCTGACCCGCCAGCGCTTCCATGAGGGGTGGTTCCAGAGCTCGTCCGTCAGCTCTTCCTCGGCGTCCAGCATCGCCCGGTAGCGCGAGCTTGGATCGGCGGCGAGCCGCGCCGGTGCGTCATGCTCCACAATGCGGCCGTCCTCGATCACGATGACGGAAGGGAATGCCTGGGTCTCGCGCACGTCGTGGGTGACGCAGAGAAATGTCGCGCCGGACCATACGGCGCGGGCCCGATCAAGACATTGCCGGCGCGCAACGCGGTCCAAGCCGCGGAACGGCTCATCAAAAATGACGAGGCGTGCGTCGGGGCGCATCAATGTGCGCGCAAAGCGGATGCGCTGCCCTTCGCCGCCGGAGGCAAGCGCGCCGTTTTCGCCAAGCCGGGTCTGCATGCCTTCCGACAACCGCTCCGCAAAGCCGCGCACGTCACTCGTCGCAAGCACATCGCGCATGTTGGGGCTGCCGTGCCGGGCGCCATAAACGATGTTGTCGAACAGGGTCTCGTTCCAAAGCTGGAGGGTCGGATCGAGCCACGCCGTCTGCTCGCGCAAGCGCAGCGCGTCGAGCTCTGCGCCGTCGACGAGAAGGGATCCCTCCGAGTGCGGCCGCCACCCAAGCAACAACCCGACCAGACTGGATTTCCCCGAGCCGGACGGACCGACGATCGCCACATGCTCTCCCGCGGCGATGTCGAGGTTGATGCCATCAAGAATGAGGCGGCCCCCTGCATGCGCCCGCACACTGCGCATGCTGATCCTGACGCCGGAACCCCGGGCCATCGGCTTGGTACTCGCCGGCGCCGCCACATCATCGGGTGCCCCAAGCGGGTCAAGCAGCCGCAGGCTGGAGCTGCGCAAGGCCGGGAACACCTGCAGAGATTTAACGAAGCCTTGCGCCAGCGTCGGCAGGCTCATGGCCCAAAAGGTGAGCAGGAGGAGGTGGCTCTGTTCGCCCTCGGACAGAAGGTAGTGCGCCATCAATGCCAGCCCGAGCACAGTTGCGATGGTCGCCTGCACTCCGCTGATCCAGAGGTTGGCGCGCAGCAGCTGATGGCCGGTTCGCCACCATTCGACCAGCATGGATTCGTGCTCGACATGCACGGCACGCGTGGCACTGTGCGACCGGATCGGCGTGATGCCGAGCAGCGCGTCGAGGTAGAAGCGGGTCAACGCGCCAGCTTGCGTGCGAAAGCGGACATCGCGCTCGTTCAGGATCGGTTGCAGGATCATCGGCGCAAGCAGCGCGAGTGCGAGCAGCGGCAGGACCAGGAATTTCGCCGAAGGCGCAAGCCAGAGGAGGCCAAGGACCGTGGCTGTCATGATGGACAGCGCGCGAATCGATTGCGCTACGGCCGGCGGGAACTGACGCAGCGTGTGCAGTCGATGGCACCGCTCAGCCATGTCTGAAGTTGGCCGGCTCTGAAAATAGGTGAGACCGAGGGTGCGGACCTTGGTGAGAAAGGCTACCCGCAGGCGCAGTTCGAGCGCGCGCCCTAACCGCAACAATTCCGCCTGAATGGGCAGGTCAAGCAGGACCAACGCTGCAAAGAAGCCGACCAATCCGGTGATAGCCGCCAGCCGTTGCATGCTCAGTGACAGCGTCCCGGCGAGATCAAGCATGCCGCGCATCAGCAGCGCTTCGACCATGACCAGCCCAGCAGCAACGACCAGCATGACTGCGAGCGCTGCCGGCCGGGATGCGCCCTCGGCCAATACTGTCGAGACGAGCTTGCGCAACGGCTTGGGTGCATCCTCCGATAGGATGGCGCGACTGTCTGATTGCGAGGGCTCGAAGCGCCCCGCCGGCGAGCGGCGGCCGCGCGCCACCAGCAGCACGGCTCCGGTAACCAAAAGCATATTGGCATCCCCCGGCAACGGTTGCGCCGAGCGGAATGGGTTGGGAATTGTAGGATCTAGGCCGTCCTGCAGCGCGCGCCGAAGAAGCGTGTCGAGAAGCCGGTGCGCCTCCCGGCCGCGGGTGATGCTGTCGCTTTCCACGAGGTTCGCAACCATCCGGATCGCGGCATCCAGGATCGCCAGCGTTCGCCAAGTCGGATCGGCGAGGGCATCTCGTAAGAACCAAGCGACCTGCCGACTGCGAATGCCCAACTGCTCGGCCCGGCCTCGCAAAGCGTCCACGTTGCTCTTGCCGCTTGCCCATTGCCGCCAAGTGTCGGCCGGGATTGCCATGGTGTGGATGTGGAGCTGCCGAGCCAAGGCCGACATGGTCATCCAGCGGCGACCGCACGCGGGATCCATCACCTGCACCCAGTCCCCGAAGCGTTGCCAGATGACCACGAAATGCATGGTGCCGTTCGGCGTATCGGTCACGCCGATCGCGGGCAGCACCTTGCTTTGGGGCAGCCGGAGGTGGTCAATCGGCACAATCACCTGTTCGGCATCAAGCCCGAGCTGGCAGGCGATGTTTTCGATTGCGTCGATGGAGGTGCCATCAAGCGTGGTCTGGCAGGCTTCGCGCAGTCTCCCGAAGCTTGCTTGGATCCCGAAGCCACCGAGCAGGCTGCTGAGCGAGGCGGGACCGCAATCGATGGACGAGGTCTGGATGACCTCGGGAGCCAGGACGGAGCGGCGAAACAACGGTCTCATTTCGCGCTCCCGTTTTGCGCGCCCGGCAGCGGCTGTGCCGAGGCGTCCGCCTGGAACATGCGCACGCCGGTGCGAACGATGAGCTCGACCGGAGAGACCCGCCCAACCTCGATCTGAACAATGCCGGGTTGGCCGTGTTGCAACGGGATCGAGGAGATGCGGTCCGAAGCGAGCGCGAGATCGACGCGAATCGTTCCGTTGCGGATTTCTCCTGCAACATCGACGACTCTCGCTTGCAGCGTGCCGTATTGGGCAGCTGGGAAGCCATCGAGGCGAATGCGCGCGGATTGACCGGGCGCAACAAGGCCGATGGCTTTTGCGGGAATAAACTCGGCAACCGCATGTAGCACGCCTGTCGGCACGATGGTCGCAATGCGTGTTCCCGTCGCCACGAACGAGCCCGGGCGGATATCGGCGAGCTCGCCGATGAGGCCGTCAGCGGTGGCGCGTACACGATGGTCGTCCCACTCTTTGCGCAGGCTTTCCAACTCGCCGCGTCGGCGCGCGATCGAGGCCTCCAGCTCGGCGATGCGGGCCGAGAGCTCGGCAAGATGCGTTCTGGACTCGCCTTGCTCCACCATGCTCTGTGCGCGCAGCCGTTCCAGCTCAATATCGGTGGACTTGAGCTCGGCCTGCTTTTGCACGGAGTTGGAGCGGCTTTGCAGATAATCCGATTCGGAGGTGATGCCTTTCTCCTGGAGCTGCTTGCGCTGTTTGGCCGTGTAGTCGGCGAGCTGCGAAGCCGCCTCCGCTTGCTCGCGCCGCGTGCGCGCCTGACTCAGGTTGACCTCGGTCTGCTTGATCCGTTCGTCCATCAGCTGCTCGGTCAGCACGCGTTCCGACTGGCGCGCCTCCAATTGCATGGTCAGGGCCTTAAGCTCGGTCTCGGCTCCTTGGATCCGGCTGCGCACAGTGGTGTCCTCCAGCTCGACCACCACTGCGCCTTTCTGCACCGTCTCGCCGAGACGGACGATCACGCGCGCCACGCGTCCTGGGAGCACCGTCTCGACCGGGCGGCCATGCTCGCCCGTCTCGATCCGAGCCGAGGAAGAGACCTCGTACAGCGGAACGCGTCCCCAGGAGAGCCAGGCGAACCAGCCGCCGAACAGCACTGCCAGAATGCCGATGAGCAAATAATGCGTGTTGGTGCTCCGGCGTTCGTGTGACAACCCCCGCAGTGTTCGCTGGAAATCGACCTGCATGGCTGCCGCACTCGCTCCGGGATTATTGCTCGGCCAATTTCGCTGACGAGCATTGCTGTCACACGAGCGCATATAGCGGTGGCATCGCCGGTGCGATGTGACGGCAAGCACAAAAAAGCGCATTCCCTACCACCGCCGCATTCCCTGTGGCGTCGTCGTGATGCCGATCACAAAAAAGCGTTTCTTTCTGTTGGAGCAAGAACCGCCGGAGCCGCTGCCGATACGCATGCGCAGTGGAGCCAATACTGGAACCACTCATTTCAACAGGAGATACTCATGAGCGCGATCAGAAACGACAAGAAGCCCGCTTTCCCCGCCAATAAGGAAGGCGGAAAGCTGGATCTGTCGGTCAACAAGGAGAACCTCAAGCACCTCAAGGTGCGCACCGACCTCAAGGGCGGTCTGCTTGCCCAGCTTGCGGTCGCGAAAATCTGCTCCGGCTGCCACGGCTGCGGCTGAGCAAGCTTCTGTCAACGGCAGGTATGCACGAGGTCAGCTTGGCCTCGTGCATTTGTTTTTAACGAAGCCGCTAATGCGACAGACGGTTCGAGCGCAAGGATTCGGCTGGGTTTTTGTCAGAAGCTGTGCGGTGCATCAGCACCCCCTCGTGCACCAGCCGCGCGAGCTCGTCAAAGAGGTCTTCGCGTGAGAGGGCATCTTGCAGAGCCGCGTAGATCTCCTCACAGGAGCGCCGCCCATCAATCTCGGCAAGCACCACCAGGCAATTGGGGTTGAGTGGCACCGTGGCGCGGTCGGCTTGAGAGAACACCGCGTCGGACACTTCCGCGGGCGGGAGAGTGAGCGTATCGAGATCGAGCCGCGCTGTGGTGACGACGCCGAATACGGCGGGGTTCAGCGCAAGCACGTCGTCGGCCTCGACACCCGGTTTGGCCTGCCAGGGCGCAAGATCCGCGCTGGTGAGGACCTCGATCAGAGGGTTGGCGAAGGCAGCCGAATCGGTCGGAAAGTGCGAGACAAAGAGCTCGTCCATCAGCTGGATGATGAAGACGTGATCCAGGGCAAAGAATTGATTATGCGCGGCCAGTTGCTCACACTGCCGCGGCTCGAAGTAACCTCGCCGCTCGATTTCCTCCGGACGGAGCAGGTCGCGCAGACCCTCGTCGCCCCCGGTGAGAACCAGCTTCGAGAGTGGCAGGGTGGAGCTGTTGAAGCGGTGCTTGGGGCGGTTCGCCACTTCAGGCGGAATCCACGCCGATGCCGCTTCGCGCAGCACCCGCTTGTTGTCGAAGCATGTCTCGCGGCTTGCGTGCGGGACCGCAGCCAGCATTTCGAGCAATTCGTGATCGAGGAGGGGCACCCGAACCTCGACGCTGTTGGCCATGCCCATGCGATCTTCGAATCGCAGCAAGCCGCGCGAGAGTGATGCGTGATCGGCAGCGAGAGAATTTGCAATCACCTGCGCATCCCATTGGTCGCCGCCGACACGTCTTGCCCAGGCTTGCGTCAGCCGTTCGCCGAAAGGCGGCAAGCCGCGATACATCGGAGAACGGGCACCCCAGAGTGCTTGCGTCCGGCGCGCATGCTCGTACTCGCCATAACTGGGTGAATAGCCCGTGAGAATTTCATCGATCCCCTGTCCGGTCAGGATGACCTTGATGCCCTGCTCTCGCGCCGACCGCGAGAGCAGATAGCGGCCGAGATATCCGGAATCGAATTCGCCTTCGGCCATCCATGCGATGGTGCGAATGAGATCGGAGAGCCCGGAGCGCGGCAGGAGGTCGATGAGGGTGCACGGCAGATCCCATCGCTGCGCCAGCCCGTGGGCAAAACGGGCGTCTTCAGAACCCTCGCTGGCGCTGGTGAAGGTGCGCAGTTGCGTGTTGCCGTGGCTGATGGCCGCGGCCACGACACAGGCCGAATCGACACCGCCCGACAGATACGCGCCGATCGGCACATCGGCCATCAATTGCATCCCAACCACGTCCTCCAGCGTCTTGCGCAGACGCTCAACCAGCGCGTCGCCATCAACGGGCTCGAGCGCACATGAGGGGGCGTAGCGCCAATACCGCGTGATCGTCTCGCCCTGCGCATCGATACGAAGCGCGCGGCCGGCGCCCAGCTGCTCGACCCCGACGAGGGCAGTCGGCTCAAAATCCGGCTCGACCACATCGGCGCTGACGTAACCGAGGGGGTCGATCTCGCGATGCATTTCAGGATCGACCAGGAGAGCCTTGATCTCGGAGGCGAAACGGATCTCGCCAGCGATCCGTGTCAGGTAAAGTGGCTTGATGCCCGAGTGGTCACGCACCAGCCACAAGGCCCTTTCATTCCGATCCCAGATCGCGAACGCGAAAATGCCGCGCAGCTTGGCGGCGCAGCGATGTCCCCACTGCTCGTAGGCATGCACGATGACTTCGGAGTCGGAGCGGCTGCGGAACCGATGGCCCTGCGCGACCAGCTCACGACGCAATGTCTCGTGGTTGTAGATTTCACCGTTGAATACAAGCCAGATGCTGCCGTCCTCATTGCTCAATGGCTGATGGCCGCCAGCCAGATCCACAATCGACAAGCGCCGAAAACCGAGCGCGACTCCGGGTTCGATATGGACACCCTCGTCATCAGGACCCCTGTGGGCGAGCACATCCGTCATAGCCCCGAGCGCGCGTGGCGACATGGGTTTGCGCTCCCGCGGAGAGAAAATGCCGGCGAAACCACACACGGGTACAAGCCTCCCTTGCTCGGCATATCGCACAGCAGAGGTGCGCACCCGTCAACTGGAATCGCTCGCCCCCTGGCCGCCGCTGTTGGCGGAGAGCCCTGCGGCCCTGCTTACCGGTGCGTGGCTTTTCCCGCTGCGATGTACGTGCTCTGATGGACTGGAGTTGTTCCTAATGATCCCGGCGCAGCGCTTGTCAAATGGCGAAACAGTCATCCAGGCTGCACGATGCCGTAATCGTCGGAGCGGGCCCGGCTGGTCTCCTGGTTTGGGAGCAGCTCACGGCAGCAGGATTCGATCCCGTGCTGCTCGAGGCCGGCACGAGGGTTGCGGCCAAGATCGCTCCGGTGAGCGAGCCGGCGGTGTGGGCCTATCGCACCCACCATGGGGATGCATTGGAATGGCTGCGCACCCATGCCGTCGGAGGCCGCACGGTCGGCTGGGGCGGCCTGTGTTTCCGCTTTCCGGACGCGGTGTTCAAGAAAGGCGGCTGGCCTTATGGCGCGCGGACACTGGCGCCTTATTACAGGAATGCGGAGGCATGGCTCGGCGTGGTCGAGGGCCGGCTGCATGAGCAGCATCGCCGCGCTGCGCGTCGGCTCGGGCGACCCATCATGCCGCTGCGCGGCGCGCGCCGCGAGGGGAAGGTGTGGATCGCAGGCCATGCGGCCGGGGCTCGCGCTGCTCGGGTGAAGCACGTTGCATGTGCGATCGCGTGCAATGGAGGGCGCGCTGTTGCCGTGCGCGTGCGCCGTCGCGACGGGGAAGATCATTGGATGCGCGCACGTTCCTTCGTGCTGGCAGCGGGACCGATCGAAAGCGCACGCCTTCTGCTGGCAAGCGGGCTCGATCGCGCGGTTCTCCGCCTTGGCCGCGGATTGGTGCGACATCCCACGGTGAGCTACATGCTCGTCGAGCCCTACCCTGCGCCGGCAGCCATCAATCCGCATGAGCTGCTCGACGGTGCACTCATGCCTTTTGCTGAATATGGCTATGCGGTCGAAATTGTCGGACCGCTGCCGATGGCCGAGGCAATGCATGGTGAGCTCAAAAAGCGCGGTGTGTCGGGCAGCGCGGCAGCGAATATGCGGGTCACGCACGTGAACGCCATGACCGAAACCGAGCCGAACGGCGCCTCGTCCGTCACTCTGTCGCGGACCGACGTGGACGCTTTGGGGCGGGCAGTTCCGGTCATTCGTCTTGCCACCACACGAAAGGATCGTGAATCTATCGCACGCATGAAGGCAAGCTGCGTCGCTATTGCGGAGGCCATAGCGCAGCCGGGAGCAGAATTATTGTTGATCGACGAGCCTGCCCCGAACCGCTACCTCTTTCACGAGGCTGGTACTTGCGTGATGGGCGTCGGCGCCGAGGCCCCATGCACGCCGTGGGGTCGGCTGCGGGCGATCGATAATGTCTGGATTGCCGATGCGAGCGTGTTTCCATCGGCAGGCGACCGGCACCCGACCTTGACCGTTCTGGCGCACGCGCTGCGCGTTGCGCGGGATATGCAGCAACACCTTCCGCCCTGAGGGCCGGTTTACTCGAGTGCCGCGCGGCGACCCCCGATCAGCAAAACTGCTCGGGTGGTCCTACCGCCGGGGTCCATCTAACACGTTGCATGGCTCGGGTGCGTGGTGCAGTAAACCGAATTAGTCATAGCGGTGCGAAGGCCGGCCTTCAGCCCCGTGCGAACCTTAAGCTGCCGCAGCGTCTCCTTGTTGACCGAGAGCTTGGGGCGCGTGACCTCCGAGTGCGTAATCTCGGACGTGATGCTCGTGTCCTTTTCCATGATGTTCTCCTTGCCTAACGGTGCTCCACCATGGGCGCCGCCGCGGCTCCTCTGTCTCCCGGGGGATGCGGAGGGTTCGCTGCAAGGGAGGGAAAAATGATTTTTTGTGATCGGCATCACATGCGCACGAATTTGCGTTCCAAGGCGCTGCCGACCAACCCATCACGAGACAAGCTCAAGGATCGATTTGCCCGAAAACCCGGGTAGGCT
Source organism: Xanthobacteraceae bacterium (assembly GCA_036513475.1). Classification (GTDB taxonomy): domain Bacteria; phylum Pseudomonadota; class Alphaproteobacteria; order Rhizobiales; family Xanthobacteraceae; genus VAZQ01. The sequence goes on from DATBYX010000087.1 coordinate 38,927, forward strand.
CCTCGATCAATCCATCTCGGTCTCGGCGGGGCCGCGCGCACATCCGTTGTGACGCAGTTCACAAGAATCCTCTTTTTCCACCGAGGTGGAGAACCGGGCGCACAGTTCCGGCTACTGATGCGCACGTCACGCCCGTCTCGGGCGACGGCAACTCTAGGAGACGAGACGAGCCATGCGCGGATGCGCGGCGACGCGCGACGTGTGCAGTCGGCGCGATCCGCGCGGCATCTGCATCGAGCGGTCGAGGCGGAGGACACTATCGTCGATGCTGCGTGACATGCTGGTGGTCGGAGCTGGACCGGCCGGAATCCTCGTCTGGGAGCGTCGAGAGTTGATCGCTCAAATGAAGGCGAATTGCGTTGCCTTCGCGCAGGCAATTGAGAGAGAGCAGAATTGTTTCTGCTGGAAGATGCAACGTCGGCGCGGCACCTTTTTCACGAGGCCGGCACTTGCGCCATAGGAGCCGGCACTAGCGCTCCATGCGATCCCTGGGGCCGCCTTCGGGCGATCGACAATATCTGGGTTGCCGATGCGAGCGTGTTCCCGTCGGCGGGTGACCGGCATCCGACCTTGACCGTGCTCGCCCATGCTCTGCGCGTGGCGCGCAGCGTGCAGCGCCGGCTCGCGGCCTGATCCTCATCAACACTGACCATGACCGTGCGTATTTGCGTGCGGTGTGCAGCGATATCTGCTGGTCTGAACCCCCGTCTCTACCAGATCTCACCCCTCATCACCCCAAATTCCGCATTCGTGGCGTCCGATCGTGGCGTGATGGAGATCACAAAAAACATGTTTGTCCCTCGTGGAGGAGAACTGCCTGCACGGTCGTGCCGACCAACGCTCACGTGGCACCCAATGGTGGGACCACTGTCAACTAGCAGGAGACTTTGATGAAGAACAATATCAAGAAACCCGAGATCGAGAGCCGCAAGCTCTCCTTGAAAAAGGAGACCCTGCAGCACCTCAAGGTGCGCACGGACCTCAAGGG
>DATBYX010000088.1:0-2138 GCA_036513475.1 Xanthobacteraceae bacterium
ACCGACATGAGGGCGCACCCCGAACCATCAACCCAGGAAGTTCTGGCGGGCCTCGTCGAGCGCGTCACATACCACAATTCCGAGAACGGCTTCTGCGTTCTGCGCGCCAAGGTGCGCGGGCATCGGGATGTTGTGACAGTAGTCGGGCACGCTGCGGCCATTGCGGCCGGTGAGTGGATCACAGCATCGGGCAATTGGATCAACGACCGCACCCACGGCCAGCAGTTCAAAGCTCGCTTCCTACGCACATCACCCCCGACCTCGGCCGACGGCATTGAAAAGTACCTCTCGTCCGGCATGATCCGGGGCGTGGGTCCCGTTTACGCCAAGAAGCTCGTGCGGGCATTCGGCGAGAAGGTCTTCGACGTAATCGAGTCGACGCCGGACCGTTTGCGCGAGGTCGATGGTATCGGTCCGGTTCGCGCCGCCAGCATTCTCGCCACCTGGGCCGAGCAGAAGGCGGTGCGGGAAATCATGGTCTTCCTGCACAGCCACGGTGTTGGCACGGCGCGGGCCGTGCGCATCTTCAAGACCTATGGCGCCGATGCCATCCGGGTCATGACTGAGAACCCCTACCGGCTCGCCCGAGACATCCGCGGCATCGGGTTCAGGACCGCCGACTCCATTGCAATGAAGCTCGGCATCGAGAAGACCGCAATAGTTCGGGTTCGCGCCGGCATCTCCTATGCGCTGACCGAGGCCATGGACGAGGGGCATTGCGGTCTGCCGACGGATGAGGTGGTGCCGCTTGCCGAGAAGCTCCTAGACGTTGCGGGGGAACTGGTTCGCACCGCGCTAGGTCTCGAACTGGCGGAGGGCACGGTCATTGCCGAACGGGTTGGCGAGACTTCTTGTGTGTTTCTCGCGGGCCTGCATCGGGCGGAACGCACCATTGCCGAACGGCTGACACGGCTTGCGAATGGCACGCTGCCATGGCCCTGGATCGATCCGGACAAGGCCTTGCCGTGGGTCGAGAAGCGCATCGGTCTTGCCCTGGCCGAAAGCCAAGGCGTGGCAATCCGGCTCGCGCTGACGTCCAAGGTGCTGGTCATGACCGGCGGTCCTGGCGTTGGCAAGACCACCATCGTCAGGGCAATTCTGCGCATACTTTCAGCGAAGGGGATGAGGCTTCTGCTATGCGCTCCGACCGGCCGCGCCGCCAAGCGGATGACCGAGGCCACCGGCTTCGAGGCCAAGACTATCCACCGGCTGCTTGAGGTCGATCCCAAGGGCGGCGGCTTCAAGCGCGGCGACGATAACCCGCTCGACTGTGACCTGTTGGTTGTCGACGAGACCTCCATGGTCGACGTCATGCTGATGCAGGCGCTCATGAAGGTGGTGCCAGACAAGGCCGCCCTTTTAATCGTGGGCGACATCGACCAGCTGCCTTCGGTCGGTCCCGGCCAAGTGCTGGCCGACGTCATCTCATCCGGCGCGGCGCCAGTGGTGCGCCTCACCGAGGTGTTTCGGCAGGCCGCGCAGAGCCGGATCATCACCCGCGCCCATCGCATCAACCAGGGCTCGATCCCCGACCTGAGCCCACCCGGAACTGAGAGCGATTTCTACTTCGTGCAGGCGGACGATCCCGAAACGACTGTTCGGCGCATTATCGAGCTTGTGAAAACCCGGATCCCTAAACGGTTCAGCCTCAATCCCATCCGCGACATCCAGGTGCTCTGCCCAATGAACCGAGGTGGCGTCGGCGCCCGCTCGCTCAACATCGAACTGCAGGCTGCGTTGAACCCCGCCGGTGATCGCAAGGTCGAGCGATTCGGCTGGACCTTCGGCCCCGGCGACAAGGTCATGCAAATCGAGAACGATTATGACAAGGACGTTTATAACGGTGACATTGGCTACCTCGACGCTGTCGATCCTGATGTGGGAGAACTTGTCGCTCGTTTCGACGGCCGAGCCGTCACCTACGGGTTTGGTGAACTGGACATGTTGGTGCCCGCCTACGCCGCGACGATCCACAAAAGCCAGGGTTCGGAATATCCGGCCGTGGTCATCCCGATCATGACGCAGCACTACGCCATGTTGCAGCGAAACCTTCTCTACACCGGAGTCACTCGAGGTAAGAAGCTGGTTGTGTTGGTCGGGCAGAAGAGGGCTGTCGCCATCGCCGTCCGAAATGTCTC
>DATBYX010000089.1:0-7797 GCA_036513475.1 Xanthobacteraceae bacterium
GCAGAACCCGCCATCCTGCCATTGGATCTGCAAGGTGGTGCAGCACCCCGCTTGCCTCGATGACGTCGAACGTGCGCCCGAGCGCAGGAAGCTCGAGCAGATCCGCCTGGGCATATTCGATATTGCGCACGCCGAGCGCGCGCGACATGCGCGTGGCATAGGCGAGACTGACGCGGCTGAGATCGACCGCGAGCACCCTTGCGTTCGCGAACAGCCGCGCGGTGACGATCGCCTGCTGCCCCGTACCGCAACCCGCAACAAGGATGTCGATAGGACGGTCGGTCCCAAGCTCGCGAAATGATGCAGCGGGAAATTGCCGGCGCAAATACGTGTTGACATGCACCGGCCCGCGGTTCGACGGCGCCAACACCCACCGTGGATAGGGGTTTTCTTCGTACTGCTCCTTCACCGCAAGCGACACCTCGCTCTCGATGCGGGTCAGCCGGGGGATCTGGTCGCGCAAGCGCAGCTCCTGCTCGGGCTCGGTGACCTGTTGCTCGAGGAGCCCGCGCAGCAGCCGCGGCCAGCCCCGTTTGAGCAGCAGCTCAGATCCCGGCACGGCCGCGAGCGGAAAGTAGGCGGCTACCACCGCGAGCATGAGCGGCGCAATCGCCTGGCCCGCGGCGAGCGCGGCGACCAGCGCATCCTTCAGCCAACCCGCGTTCCACATCTCCTCGGCGCCGGTGGCGAACACGTACTCATTGATGAAGCATTGCCGCCCAAGCCCGCAACAGAACGCGAGCATGCTCTCGTCGGAAACGGAGGCGGCCGGACGCACCGCCATGTCGAGAATGATCCGGCGGAGGGATGTGAGATAGCGCTCGAGCGCGAGGTCGCGCACCGTGGCGGATTCGAGCATGCAACGCAGCAGCGGATCGCTGGCAATCGGTGCAAGCCCGCCCGGCCCGAGGACGTCTTGGGCCGAAAGCTCCGCCGGCCACGCCCGCGCGACGCGCTCGACCCCTGCCCGAATGCTGGGGTTGACGTTCAGGAGGGTCGCAACGACAGCTGGATACTGATCGAACAGCTCGGGCATCAGCACGAGCGCGCGGGCAAACTGCTCGGCCGCCTCGTGCAGCTTGCCCTGTTGCAACAGCGCGCAGGCGAGCGCGTTGTGGCCCTGGGCGTCATTCGGCTTGGGCGCAGGGCTGCGTTTTTGTTGGCGCTGCGCCGCCCGCCGTTGTTGTCGGTTCATGCCTGTGAGCGCGCTCGCTGGTTGAACAGGACCTGCTGCACCTTCGGGTCCTTGATGTCGACGTGAAACGCCGCCTCGACCTTCACTCCCAATCCCCGCTTCACCGCCGGACGCGCCAGCACAGCCTCACGCCACCGCAAGATGTGAGGGAACCGGCTCAGTTCATGGCCGTGGCGCTCGGCGCGGCTCGCCCAGCCGATGCACGCAATGTCGGCGATGGAGTAGCGGCCGGCGAGGAAGTCACGGTCCTTCAGGCGCGCGTTCATCACCCCGTAAAGCCGGTTCATCTCGTTTGCAAAGCGGGCAACGGCATAGTCGAGCTTCTCCGGCGCATAGCTGCGAAAATGGTTGGCTTCACCCGCCTTGGGACCAAGATTGGCCATTTGCCAGAACAGCCACCGCTCAACCGCGACCTGCGCACGCTCTTCCTGCGGATAAAACTTGCCTGTCTTGCGGCCAAGATATTGCAGAATCGCGCCAGATTCGAAAATCGAGATCCGCCGGTTTCCGGGCCCGTGGTGATCCACGATCGCCGGAATGCGGTTGTTGGGCGAGATCGCCAGAAACGCCGGCTCGAACTGATCCCCCTTAGCGATGTTGACGGGGATCATGTTGTAGCGGAGCCCGCACTCCTCGAGCATGATGGTGATTTTCCAGCCGTTCGGCGTCGGCCAGTAGTAAAGGTCAATGGGCTTGCGAGCACGTTGCTGCTGCGGGGCCTTGCGGGCTGCGGATTTCATCCTCGCTCCGAATCCAGGGCGGATCCATTTCACCCATCCGCGCCTTAAGAACTATACTGCAGAAAGGCTGGAGGGCTCCATGACGGATGCCGCGGGCCAACTGTGTAGGGCGGGTTGACGCAGTGCAATTAGCGGCCGAGCTCGCTCCCGAGATCGGGCGCGTAACCCGCCGTTCATGCCGGCCGTTTCGCTAGACCTATCCCTTGGGCATCTCTTGGGCGCGCGCCATGATGGACATGCCACGCCCGATGCGCCGCGTCATCGCGGCGTTCGTTTGCTTTGCATCAAACCGGGATGGCAGAACCGCCCGCAAACCCAAACCAAAGGGAGCTACAATGTTGAAAGCGTTTGCTGCTTGCGTGTTCGCCTTCACCCTCCTCGCCCTGGCCCTGACGGCGAGCCCCGCCAAGTCGCAGACAGGAGCCGCCGCGCCTGGCGCGTCGCAAACGCCTGCCGCGCCGGCAGCCGCTCCCAAAGCGCTCACTCCGCAGCGGCAGAGGATGAAGGATTGCGGCGTGAAATGGAAAGAGGAGAAGGCAAACACCGGCGCAAAAGGCCGCGTCGCCTATAACAAGTTCATGCGCGGCTGCCTGAAGAAACCCGCAGCCTGAGACGCTGCGTCAATTCGTAGCCCGGATGGAGCGTATCCCGGAAGACGCCCACGGATTTCGGTGCGCTCAATCCGGGCTACGCAGCTCGCCTCTTCATCTGGAATGCATCGGTGAGAGGTGAGGCCCCTGTCTCGCCGACGCCGCCGTCGTCTACCGGAACCGGCGGTGTCGAAGCACGTTGCGATGCGCTACTGCACTTCGACTCACGCCGGCCCGTGTGACGCAGTCAACGACGTTGTTCTAAGTCGAAGACTGGAAGCGGCGAGTACTTTACTTCTTCTTCCGGCGCGCCTTCGTCTTGCGCGCGCCCTTCTTCGCCGCTGATTTCGTCTTCGTCTTTCGCTTCTTCGCCATGCTGCCCTCCTAGCCGTGAGTGAGTGGCGATGTCGTGAAGTGCCCGCGGGGATCGCGAACACTGCATTCGGATTACTACAGCGCGATAAAAAAACCAGCATTTTCGCTGGATCGAGCGTATTCGCGCGCGCAGCGCCACGACAGCTTGCGTGCGCGATACCGGCGCAAACCCCGGGAACAGCTCGCACAGCTGATGGCACAATGCTCATGCCGCGTTTGTTTGGACTGCGCAGAAGTCCCGATAAAATCAGGCTTTCCACGACGGCGGCCATTTTGTCATCGACGCAAACGGAACGCAGCGCATCGTGCGCGTGCGCGTGGCAAAGAGCGCTCAATCAGGCGCTACATCCGCCGGCGAGCTTGTGCAAAAAATTTCGCTTGAATGCTTGCGCCAGGCATCGCGCTCGCTCGAATCTGACTCGAATCGAGCGAATCGCTGCAAGTGATTCGCTCGTGCGAGGAGCGAGCTCGCCCCGCGACGATGAGAATGAAGTGCAAAATCCCCTCACGTGATGCAAACGGTCACCGCATGTAGGGTGGGCAAAATCGTCTGACGTGTGGTTTACGCGTGGGCACGGCGCGCGCACGATTTTGCCCACGCGGAGAAGCGACCCGGCCCGCGCCCTTGCCCACCTACGCGGTCGGCCATCCTGGCGCAGCGTCACAGACCAAGCTTCGCCTTGAGCAGCTCGTTCACTGTCTGCGGGTTGGCCTTGCCGCCGGAGGCTTTCATCACCTGCCCGACGAACCAGCCGAGCAGCGCGGGCTTCGCCTTCGCCTGCTCCGCCTTCTCCGGATTGCGCGCCACGATCTCCTCGATCAGCCGCTCGATCGCGGAGACATCCGTCACCTGCTCCATCCCGCGCGCTTCGACCGTTGCTTTCGGGTCGCCGCCTTCGTTCCATGTAATCTCGAACAGATCCTTGGCGATCTTTCCGGAAATGGTTCCGGCACCGATCAGGTCGAGGATGCTGCCGAGCTGTGCAGCCGAAACGGGCGAGCTCGTGATGCTCTTGCCCCGCTTGTTGAGGCGCCCGCCAAGCTCGTTGATGAGCCAGTTGGCCGCCGTTTTGGGGTCGCGACCCGTAGCGACCGCCTCGAAGAAGTCGGCTGTCTCACGTTCGGCGACCAGCACGCCCGCGTCATAGGAAGAAAGCCCGTATTGGTGGGCGAAGCGTTGCTTCTTAGCATCCGGCAGTTCAGGGAGCTGCGCCCTGAGTTCCTCGACGTAAGCGGCGTCCAGCTGGAGCGGCAAAAGATCGGGATCGGGGAAATAACGGTAGTCGTGCGCCTCCTCCTTGTTGCGCATCGAGCGCGTCTCGCCCTTCTCCGCGTCGAACAGCCGAGTCTCCTGCTCGATCTTTCCCCCGTCCTCCAGTATGGCGATCTGGCGACGCGCCTCGTACTCCACCGCCTGGCCGATGAAACGGATGGAGTTGACATTCTTGATCTCGCAGCGCGTGCCGAGGTCCTGTCCCGGCTTGCGCACCGAGACGTTCACGTCGGCACGCAGATTGCCCTTCTCCATGTCGCCGTCGCAGGTGCCGAGGTAGCGCAAGATGGTGCGCAGCTTGGCTACATAGGACTTGGCCTCGTCCGCGGAGCGCAGATCGGGCTTCGACACGATCTCCATGAGTGCGACACCCGAGCGGTTGAGGTCGACGAAGGACAGCGCGGGATGCCGATCGTGCAGCAATTTGCCGGCGTCCTGCTCGAGATGAAGCCGCTCGATGCCGACGGTTACGCTCTCGCCGTCAGGCATGTCCACCGCAACCTCGCCCTCGGCCACGACTGGCGACTTGTATTGGCTGATCTGATAGCCCTGCGGCAGATCGGGATAGAAATAGTTCTTTCGGTCGAACACCGATTTGAGATTGATCCGCGCCTTGAGCCCGAGCCCGGTGCGGATCGCCTGCTTGATGCATTCCTCGTTGATCACCGGAAGCATGCCCGGCATCGCCGCGTCGACCAGCGAAACGTGCGAGTTCGGCTCGCCACCGAAAGCAGTTGAGGCACCGGAGAAGAGCTTCGCCTGGGAGGTTACCTGCGCATGCACTTCTATTCCGATCACGACCTCCCAATCACCGGTTGTCCCCTTGATGAGCTTTGAGTTCCGGTGAGCAGCGGTATGCGAAGCGGTCATGATCGACTTTCCGGGAGTGGAAACATATTGCGGTGCGGCGCGTTGGTCCATGTTCCGCAGTAACGGAGGTTGCCATGGCTGACAACCGCGGCCCAAACGGAACCCTTGGAGCGATCCTGGGAGCGCTGCTCGTCGTTGCCCTGGGCATATTTCTGCTCAGTGGCGGGGAACATTTCGGCAAGACCACGGTCCACAGCGACGCCGACCTCCCCCCCGTGCAGACGAGATAGCGCGCCTGCCAGCCTGAGATCCCCACGCACGCGCCGTTTGCCGCTGTATAGGGGTGGGTTTGAAAACCGCCCCTATATGCGGCACAGACTGTAGCCCGGATTGCGCTTGCGCACCCGGGGCAGCCGTGCCTGTTGGTGCGCGTCGATTCGGTCGCGTTCCCCGCATTTCGCTTCCGCTCAATGCGGGCTACGGAAGAGTGAAATTGTTGACGCCATGAACAGCGTAGAGATCAAGGTGATCGCTTCGGGCGGCCTCAAGGCGGCCTATGGGGAGCTCGTGCCGGTGTTCGAGCGCGAGAACGGGCAGAAGGTAGCGACGACGTTTGCGGGCTCGACTGACATCGTGAAACGCATCGGTGCCGGCGAGGCGTTCGACCTTGTCATCATGCCGGGCACATTCATCGACGATCTCACCAGATCGAAGAAGATTGCTGCGGGAAGCCGCGTCGATCTTGCAAAATCCGGCATCGGCGTGGCCGTGCGAGCGGGTGCGCCCAAGCCCGACATCAGCTCAGGCGAGGCGCTCAAGCGCGCGTTGCTGGCGGCTGGGTCGATCGCCTATTCCAGCAGCGCCAGCGGGATTTACCTCGCGGGCCTGTTCCAGCGCATGGATATTGCCGATGCGCTCAAGGCCACGATCAAGCAAAGTCCGCCCGGCACGCCCGTGGGCGAACTGATCGCGCGAGGCGAGGCGGAGATCGGGTTCCAGCAGGTAAGCGAGCTCCTGCCGATTGGGGGCATCGACTTCCTGGGTCCCTTACCGCCGGACATTCAACACTTCACCGTGTTCGCCGGCGGCCTGCACGTCAGGGCGCAGGCGCCGGAGGGGGCGAAGGCGCTGATGCGCTTCATTACCGCACCCGCGGCCGTTCCCGTCATCCGAAAGTCGGGCATGGAGCCCGCGTGATCGTATCAGGATCTTCGTAGGGGCGAGGCACTGCCTCCTGTTTCCAAATGACGCGCTCGCAGCAGGGCGACGCAATGCGTCGCCCGTACGAACGGCGCGATCTCACCTTCCCTCCAACAGCACCTGCGCAATCGCGCTCCACTCATCGGGCAAGGGTCCGGACGCGACTGGGCGCTGCGCGCGCCGATACCAGTAGCGTGCATTGTCGAGATCGCCTTCGCTGCGGTGGAGGTAGGCATGCACCCAGGCGCAGTCCTTCCCGCTCTCATCCATGACGATGCTATGCGCTTTGTCCCACTCGTCCTTGCCTACCCACCACAGCGCAGAGAGCGCCGGCGCCAACCCCGCCGGTGGTTTTGGCTTGGTAAGGCAATCTCGAAACTGAGCCAAAGTCATCGAGGTGTCCCTTCACCTACCTGCATTCACTCGCGCGGTCGCTGTTGAACAGGATCGTACTCTTCCTCAATTCGATCTGCCCATTCCGGATCCGCAGGTTCGGTCAGATCCACTCCTTCAAGAATTCGGACCGTGCCCTTCATTGCTCCAAGCAACGGATGCCGTTTCGAGACCGCTGCTCGTGGCTGAATTGTGGACTTTTTTGTATGCTTCTTTTTCACAGCTAGCTCCTGCTGCGAATAGATGCCCCCGCTTTAGCCGGCTCGCAACTACCACCAGCGCTCCGGCGAGAAATGGCCGGCGGCCTGCTCGATCACCTCGGCAAGCGAGAACAGCGTCTCCTCGTCGAACGGGCGGCCGATGAGCTGGAGCCCCAGCGGCAAACCCTGCTCCGAGAGGCCCGCCGGGACGGAGATCCCCGGCAACCCCGCCAGGTTCACGGGCACCGTGAACACGTCATTCAGGTACATCTCGACCGGATCGCCGCCGCTTTTCTCAGCGAGGCCGAAGGCGGCCGACGGCGTCGCCGGCGTGAGGACTGCATCCACCCCCTGTGCGAACGCGGTCTCGAAATCGCGCTTGATCAGCGTGCGCACCTTCTGGGCGCGCAGGTAATAGGCATCGTAATAACCGGCGGAAAGCACGTAGGTGCCGACCAGAACCCGCCGGCGCACCTCGGCGCCAAAGCCGTGTGCGCGTGTCGTCTCATACATCTCGCGGATGTCCCGCGCCGTGGCGCGCATCCCGTAGCGGACCCCGTCGTATCGCGCGAGGTTAGACGAGGCTTCCGCCAGTGCCACGATGTAATAGGCGGACAAGGCATAGCGGGTGTGCGGGAGCGAGATCTGCACCACGTCGGCGCCCGCAGCCTCGAGCCGGGCCCTGCCCTCGTCCCACAAACGCTCGATCTCCGCTGCCATTCCCTGCACGCGGTACTCTTGCGGAAGCCCTATCTTCTTGCCCCGCACCGATCGTCCGACGGCCGCCTCGTAGTCGGGCACCGGCCGATCCACGCACGTCGTGTCCTTTGGGTCATGCCCTGCCATGGAGGTGAGCAGGATCGCCGCGTCGCGCACTGAACGCGCGAGCGGTCCCGCCTGATCGAGCGAGGAGGCGAACGCGACGATGCCCCAGCGCGAGCAGCGGCCGTAGGTCGGCTTGATGCCGACCGTGCCGGTGAAAGCTGCGGGCTGGCGGATCGAGCCGCCGGTGTCGGTCCCG
>DATBYX010000090.1:0-3488 GCA_036513475.1 Xanthobacteraceae bacterium
TCGGTCTGGCGAACCGGCCCCTGGTATGAGCCGCGAGCGATTTCTGCGGCTGCTCGACGCGGCAGAATATCTGGCAGCGCATATCCACGAGGCTCCGGTGTGGATCGTCCCTTGCCTCGAAGGCGGCACGCCGACCCGCACGTCTGGCTCGTCCCGTGCCTCGAAGGCGGCAATCCGACTCGCACATCGGGGTCGTCGATCTATCCTGCGGTTCAGAACATGCTGCTGGTGGCGAGAGCGCTCGGGTTAGGCGCGACATTGACGACATTGTACTTGCAGTATGAGAAGGCAGCGGAGGTCGCACTCGGCTTGCCGTCCGGTGTTCCACTCCTGCGCCTTACTGCCGATCGGCTACCCCATGGGACGGTTCGGGCCGGTTCGCCGTATTGCGCTGGCCGATGTCGTCTATGAAGACCGATGGGGCGAGCCTTATCGGGATCTGTAGCGACCAGGAGCACCCTGCGTCATCGCCGAAAGGCTGGCAACGCTGTTTGCCTTGCCAGCCCTCGGTTATGGCTTGTCGATCCGGGGGCCGGAGGATATACGCGCGGTCAAGAGCATCGACGATGCTGCAGATTATCTCCTCGGTGATATCGAATGGCTCGGGCACGAGATCGGCAACGCGAGCCCGGGACATGAATCCGACTTGATGCGCCTGCTCCTGTCGCGGGTGACCTTAAACAACATGTTCCAATTCTGCGCTCTTCTCGATGCGCAAGGGACGATGTGGGACGTGAACCATGCGGCGTTGCGCGGCGCCGGCATCACGCGCGCCGATATCCACGGAAAGCCATTTTGGGAGGCTCGTTGGTGGCAGACTTCGGTCGAGACCCGTGAGCAGCTCAAGACGGTAATCGGGCGTGCCGCCCATGGCGAGTTCGTGCGGTACGACGTCGATATTGTCGGCCGGGCGAGCGGCAACGAAATAATCACGATCGACTTTGACATCGCGCCGGTCAAAGACGGGGACGGAAACGTCCGGTTTCTGGTCTGCGAAGGCCGCGACGTCACCGAGCAGCGCCGGCTAGAACGCGAGGTCCTGCGCCAGCGCGAGGAGCTCGCCCACGAGTTGCGCCGCCGCATCGAAATCCTCGATCGCGTCAGCGATGCGTTCTACGCGGTCGATCCCGAATTGCGGATCGTCTATGTCAATCGGCGCCTCGAAGAGTTGATCCAGCAGCCGCGGCAGCAGCTTATGGGCCAGCGGATCGGAGACGTCCTTCCGGATGTATGGGACGGTGATGAGGAAAGCCATCGCCGGCGGTTTGCCGCCATGGGAGACGCACTTTCAGCACGCTTTGAATCCTTCTCTGAAGTGCTCGGCGCGTGGATCGAAGGCAGCATCTACCGAAGCGACACGGGGTATTCCGTCTATCTTCAAGACATCAGCGGGCGACGGCACATCGAGGAGGAGCTTCGTCTAGTGGCCGCCCAGGCGGAAGCCGCTGCCTTGGCGAGGAGCCGCCTGCTCGCGGCCGCCAGCCAAGATCTGCGCCCGCCGCTAAATGAAATCATTCACGAGGTGCTTCAACCCGCCACGCCGGACGCCGAGCATTCTCCGAGGCTGGTGCGGGCGCAGCGTGCCGCTGGCCGGCTGGCGAGCGCTCTCGATAAACTAACGGAATTGGGGCAGCTCGACAGCGGTCAGCGCGAGCCGCAGCGCCGGACTTTCCTAATCCGCGACCTCCTGGAGCAGATCAGGAACACCTGGGCGCCGCTGGCCCGAGAAAAAGAGCTTGGTTTTGAGCTCCCGGAATCGCAGGAACTGGTTCACTCGGACCCCGAGATGTTGGGCACGATCCTTCAGCACCTTGTTGGCAACGCGATTGGGCACACCGACGGGGGGCGAGTGTGGATCGAATGCCGCCGCCGCGACGAAGTGCTGGTTATCGAGGTGCACGACACCGGTATCGGCATTCCCGAGGACAAGCTCGACGCCATTTTCGAGGAGTTCCAACAGCTGCATCCGTCGCGCAGCGAAGGCATGGGCCTCGGTCTGTCGATTGTCAGGAGGACGGCCGGTTTACTGGGACATCGCATCGCCGTGCGATCGGCGCCGGGTGAGGGGTCGTGCTTCCAGATCGAGGTGCCGAGCGGGAGTTGGCGACACGTGACGCACACCTGAAGGGGGAGCGCGTAGTCTCCGCCCGCGCCTACTTGGCTGAAGCGTAGCGGCCTCAGCCGGCGTATTAAACTCAAGCAAGGCCCCAGTAGTCCTGCGTCAGATCGACGGCTGTCAGTTTCGGCAAAAGTCGGTGAATTTGACGAACGTCAGCGCGGCAATGAGCCCGCTCTATAAAAGAGAGAAAAATCCCATATTGGATGGTGAGTCATGATCTCTCGGTTTGTCGTCAGCGAGTCGCCAGTGGCCGGCGCCAGGCGGAACAGGCGCTCGATCTGGGCTGCTTTGGCGGCCTGTCTGTTCGGCTTCGCCACGGCTTTTATTGGGATGGACGGATTCACCACGGTGCACACCAAGGCACGACCGGGCGACCGCGGAGCCGACGCCAACATCACCCAGCAGGTGGAGCTGCAACACCCGGCGCCACTATCGCGTGGCTCCTCGCTGGTCGACCGTGTGATAAGAGGTGACCGAGAACCAGCAGGTTCTCCTCCCTAGCCATCACAGGCCCAGCGCGTATGGTAGCCAGGCAAAAAGAAGCCCCGCCGGTAATACCGAGCGGGGCTTGAGTTCGGGAGGAATCGCGCTATCGACGCGACAGGGATTAAATTGGCACTGCAGAGGTGGCGTGGCTTTGATGCCGATCAAATTCAGTCTGAAATTATGGACTTACGACAATTCTGTTATCCACTCTGATGACCCCTGGTGCCAGCCAGGCGGCGCGTTCGGCTTCCTCCCGCTCCGCCCAGGATCGCACGTTGCCTCTAAGGACAACCTCACCGCCACTTGTCTCGACTGTGACACGATTGGCGTCGATCAGTGCGCTGCGCCTGAACGCTTCCTCGATCTTTTGCTTGATCTCCGTCGGCGACGGCGCTACCCGTGGGTGTAGGCGGATCAAGTTGCTAACGCCCTTGACCCCTTTAATCCAGCGCACTGCCCTTTCCGCGTACTCCCGTTGGTAATTCCACTCGACCTCTCCTTCGAGCGTCACCCACCGGTCTTTCACGATCGCTTTGATGTGCTCCCAGGAATTGGGCAGCCACATCTTGAGGTTCGCGACGACGTCGCGCGCAATTTCGGGATCTGGTTTCTCGTCGACTTGTGGCAAGCGCACCTCGAGATCGTTTGCCACGCCGACAACGCCTACTACACGCTTCGCAGCTCGTTCGGCAGCAAATTTGTGGGCATAGCTTCGAACGTAGCCAGTTAAAGTGACGACCCCATTTTTGGCCGCTACCGCTATGTCGGTGGGATCGATGTCCGGATCCCAACTCAGCTCCTGTTCAACGTCGCGTTTGATGTCGCTGTCGGACCTCATGTTACCTCCTAGCGTATGCATAGCTCCCAGTGAGCCACGGCTCTT
>DATBYX010000091.1:0-5190 GCA_036513475.1 Xanthobacteraceae bacterium
AGGCAGTGATGGACGACTGCAGAACCGCTGCGGGGAGCGAATTCCGCAGGTGAAGGATCCCTACGCGAGCTTCCCTTGAGCTGACCTGCGTCAGTAAGCCCAGCTGACGACACCTGCACGGGCTGGACGGAACTTGAGCGACACAGCGGCGCATCAACCTCCGCAATACCTCCCCTGAAAGGGGGAGGTCGCCCCCGACTTGATCGGGGGGAGCCGGGTGGGGGTGAGCTCGCGGCTGCGATGATCGCGAAATGCGAGCGTCGAGGCGGGACCCCCACCCGACAGCATTTGCTTCGAAACGAAGCAAATGCTGTCGACCTCGCCCTTATTAGGGGGAGGTATGGAGCGTCCACCTGCGGCCGAACCATATGCGAAGCTCTGGAGTAGCGACAGGCTGATGTTCTGGGTGATCCAAACCCTCAACGGCATTTCCTTCGGGATGCTGTTGTTCCTGCTCGCCGCAGGACTGTCGCTGATCTATGGCCTGATGAAGATCCTGAATTTGACCCACGGCTCCTTCTATCTCTGGGGCGGCTATATCGGCTTGATGGTGGTACACAGCACCGGAAGCCTTTTCCTCGCGGCCTTGCTCAGCAGTCTCGCCATTGCGCTCATCGGCATGCTGATGGAGCGCCTCCTGCTGCGACGGTTGCATCTTCAGGAGCTGCCGCAGACATTGCTCACATTCGGCTTCCTTTTCATATTCTCCGATCTTGCGATTTTTATCTGGGGCGGAAACCCGCAGACGATGCCGAAGCCTGCCATGTTCAGCCAGTCGGTTCAGCTTGGCGACTTCTTCTATCCTTCGTACCGCTTGTTCATCATTGCGTTCGGGCTCCTTGTCGCTGCGCTGCTCTGGTGGCTCCAGGAGGGCACCCGCCTGGGCGCGATGCTGCGTGCGGGGGTGGACGACGAGGAAACCGCCCGCGCGCTGGGCATCAACGTATCGCTGCTGTTCACACTGGTGTTTGCGCTGGGCGCATTTCTTGCCGCGCTGGGTGGGACCATGGGCGGACCCATCATGGGAGTCTATCCCGGCGCCGATTTCGAGGTGATGCTGCTCGGGTTTGTGGTCGTCATCGTCGGTGGACTGGGAAGCTTGAAGGGCGCGCTGGTCGGCGGCCTGATCGTCGGCCTCCTCGATAATTTCGGCAAAGTGTTCTTTCCCGAATTTGCCCTGTTCACCATTTTCGCGCCCATGGCGCTGATCCTCGCGGTGCGGCCACACGGGCTGTTCGGGCAGGAATGAGCAACTTGGCCGTGCGCCGCATGCCCAGGTCCAGCGGATTGGCGGCGCTCTGGAGCATGGGAGTCATCGTGCTCGTGACGCTCCCGCTGGTCTTGTCGCCCTACTATGTGGGCCTCGTAGTCAAGATGATGGTGTTCGCCCTTTTCGCGATGAGCCTTGACCTGCTGCTCGGTTATGCGGGCATGCCCTCTCTGGGACATGCGGCCTATTTCGGCATGGCAGCCTACACAACCGGCCTGCTCGCATTGAAAGCGGGGTCGACCGTGTGGTTCGCCCTTCCCGCCGGGATAGCGATGGCCGCGCTCACGAGCATTGTGTTCGGCCTGTTGGCGCTGCGCACCAGAGGCAGCTATTTCCTTATGATCACCTTGGCGCTGTCACAGGTTTTATGGGGGATCGCCTTCGGCTGGCGTTCGCTCACCGGCGGCGATGACGGGCTTCCCGAAGTCCCCCGACCGAACCTGAGCCTCTCGTGGTCGATGTCCGATAACACGCCGTTCTACTATTTCGTCCTGCTCTTTTTTGTTGTCGGCACGGTGCTGCTGGTCCGCATCGTCGCTTCGCCTTTTGGTTACGTCTTGCGCGGCATCCGCGAGAGCGAAACCCGGATGTTGGTGCTGGGGTACGATGTATGGCGCTACAAGCTTGTTGCCTTCGTGGTGGCGGCAGCATTCGCCGGTCTCGCAGGCTGCCTCTACGTCTATTTCAACCGCTTCGTGAGCCCGGATTACGTCCAGGTGGTCCGCTCGGCCGAAGTGTTGCTGATGGTCATCCTGGGCGGCGCCGGGACGCTGCTAGGGCCGGCCGTCGGAGCAATGCTGATCGTATTGTTGGAAAACCTCATCAGCACCTACACCGAACGCTGGGTGACCGTGCTCGGCATCATCTACGTGCTGGTCGCGCTGCTTGCTCCCAACGGTATCGCGGGGCTTATTGCGAGCTTGCGCAAGCAAAGAGGCGGACCTTGAGCGCGCTTGTCGTAGAGGTACTCTCCCGCAACTTCGGCGGTTTGCGTGCCCTGTCCGACGTCTCGCTTGCAGTCGAGCTTGGCGAGCGCCGGCTGATCATCGGCCCGAATGGTGCCGGAAAGACAACGCTGTTCAACATTCTTTCCGGCGCGCTGACTGCTTCCGGCGGGAAGGTCACGCTGTTTGACCGCGACATAACGCAGGTTCCAGCTTACGAGCGTGCGAAGATGGGACTTGCCCGCACGTTTCAAGTTACCAACCTCTTCCCGCGCCTCACGGTCATGGAAAACCTTCTGCTGGCGCTGCAGGCGGCGGAGCAGTCCGGCTTTTGCCTGCACCGGCGGATGCGAGATAACCGGGCACTGTTTGCGCAGGCGAACGCGCTGCTGGAACAGTGGAATCTGAGCGCAATCTCAGCGCAGCCGGCAAAAGCAATTTCTTACGGGGAACAGCGGCAATTAGACCTTATCCTGGCCATGGCGACACAACCGAAGGTCCTGCTCTTGGATGAGCCGACCGCGGGGCTTTCTGCGGCCGAGGTCGTGCGCGTCGTGGGCATGGTCCGCGGCCTGCCGAAAGAGATCACCATCCTGATGATAGAGCACGACATGGACGTTGCATTCGATCTCGCCGAGCGCATTACCGTGCTGCACCAGGGATGTGTGCTCGCCGAGGGCGATGTTGAAACCATCCGCAAGCACCCGCAGGTCACGGAAATCTATCTCGGCGCCGATTAACAGCGATGTTGAGCGTCCAGGACGTCCATACCTACTACGGCGAAAGCTATATCCTGCAGGGCGTGACGCTCGAGTTGCATCCTGGGCAGATCGTCGCCCTGTTGGGCCGCAACGGCGTCGGCAAGACGACCCTGGTCCGCTCGATCATCGGGCTCACGCCGGCAAGACGCGGCAGGATCCTGTTCAAGGACAAGGATATCACCCGGATGCCGGCACACCGCATTGCCCGCATGGGCATCGGCCTGGTGCCGCAAGGACGCCATGTCTTCCGGTCGCTGACCGTGAAGGAGCATCTGCAGGTGACCGCGCGCGGGCGGGGCGAGTGGGACTTTGCCAGGATCATCGATCTCTTTCCCAATCTTCACAGCCGGCTGCGCAGTCTCGCCGGCAAGCTCAGCGGCGGCGAGCAACAGATGCTCGCGGCAGCGCGCGCGCTGATCGGAAACCCGGTGCTGCTGCTGATGGACGAGCCAACCGAAGGATTGGCGCCGATGATGGTGCGCGAGCTCGGCCGTACCATTGCGTCGCTCAAGCAGGCGGGCACATCCATCCTGCTTGTCGAGCAGCAGCTTGCCTTTGCGTTGCGGTACGCGGACATGGTCTTTATCATGAGCAAGGGGCGTATCGTGCATCGATGCAGCCCCGCCGAGCTTGCGGCTGACGCCCGGACGAAGACGCGATACCTCGGTGTCTAGGACGTTGTAGGAGTGAATCTTGCCGCCGAATGCATCGGATCCTGCAAACAAGGCCGTCATCGTCACGGGTGGCGCACGCGGGCTCGGGCGCGCCATGACCCTTGCCCTGATGGAAGCAATGTCCGCGTGGCCGTGGCTGATCTGCCGGCGAGCGCTGCCGAGCTGCGCGAGCTCAGCGACATCGCCGGCAAGGAATCGTTGCAGGATCGGCTTTTCTGCCTTGAATGCGACGTTACGCAATGGCAGGACTGCGTGGGCGCGGTGAAAAAGACCGCCAATCACTTCGGTGCGGTGCACGGGCTCGTCAACAATGCCGGCGTCGGCATGCAGCATATCGGCAATGTTCTGGTCGGGCGCCGCAAGCCCTTTTTCGAAGTGGATGCGGACACCTGGCGCAGTGCCATAGATGTGAATCTCAATGGACCATTCATGATGGCCAGGGCGATAGCCCCACGCTTGATCGAGCAAGGCTGGGGGCGGATCGTCAACATCGTGACAAGCTTTTTCACAATGATGATGGACGGCTTCTCGCCTTACGGTCCATCGAAGGCTGCGCTCGAAGCGGCCACCGTCATCTGGTCGAAGGATCTCGCCGGAAGCGGCGTCTCGGTCAATGCGCTCCTCCCCGGCGGACCCGCCAATACGCGCATGATCCCGCCGAGCGAGGTGGCCGATCGCTCGACGCTGGTGCAGCCCGAGGTGATGATGGCTCCCATCGTCTGGCTGATGTCGGCGCGATCTGATGGAATCACCGGACGGCGGATCATCGCCAAGGAATGGGACGCGCAGCGCCTGGAACGTGAGCCGCCGGAGCGGGTCGGCACTCCGGCGGGCTGGTGAAAGCATCACGTCTCCTCGGCGAACTAGTTTCCCCAGCAACGAGAGTGAGCCATGTCCGAAGCCAACACGGTGACTGTCCAGATCGAGGACGCCGTCGCGATCGTTACGCTCAATCGGCCCGCCAAGCGCAACGCCATGAGTCCCACTCTGCATCTCGAAATGGCGGATGTTCTGGAGAAGCTGCGCTATGAGCCCACATCGCGTGTCCTCATCATCACCGGGGCCGGGGAATCGTTCTGCGCGGGGATGGACCTCAAGCAGTTCTTCATGGACTTGAAGGACAATCCGCCGGAGTTCGACCGCATCTTTCGCATCGCGACGGAATGGCGCTTCCGCACGCTGCGGTATTATCCCAAGCCGACCATCGCGATGGTCAATGGCTATTGTTTCGGCGGGGCATTCTCGATCGTCGAAGGATGCGACCTCGCCTTTGCGGCGAAGGAGGCGACCTTTGGACTCTCCGAAGTGAACTTCAAGCACTTCCCCGGCGGCAGTGTGAGCAAGTCGCTGGCCAATCTCCTGCGCCCGCGCGATGCGCTGTTCTATGCCATGACTGGCCGCACCTTTCACGGTGAGCACGCCGCCGAGATCGGCCTGGTCAATGCCGCCTACCCGCTTGCAGATCTCAAGCGCGAGGTCATGGCGCTCGCGCGGGAGATTGCCAGCAAGGACCCCGATGCGCTCACCGCTTGCAAGGAAGG
>DATBYX010000092.1:0-2669 GCA_036513475.1 Xanthobacteraceae bacterium
TCAATCCCGCGATGGGCTGGCTGTTCGCCGTTGCTCTCGGCTTGCACCGCAAGAGTCAGCGCATCGTGCTCCTCTCCCTCGTTCCGATCGCGCTCGGCCACGCGGTCTCGGTAGCCGTAGTTTTGGCTGCGGTTCTCATCATCGGTCTTGTTGTGGATCGCGCCATTCTCAATCAGCTCGCGGGCGGCGTGCTCATTGCATGGGCTCTTTGGCATGCTCTTTACGGACATCGCCGGCGGCCGGTGGTCGGCATGCAAACCGGCCTTCTGGGGCTCGCGCTTTGGTCATTTCTGATGGCGACGGCCCACGGCGCCGGCTTGATGCTGGTGCCGGCGCTGCTGCCGCTGTGCTCAAGCTCCGTGGCGGCATCGCCGTTGACGTCGCAAGCAGCGATCCCGATCGCGGTGGCCGCGCTCGCGCTGCATACCGCCGCGATGCTGGCAACGATCGCCGTCATCTCCCTTGCCGTCTACAATTGGATCGGCGTTGGATTCCTGCGCCGCGGATGGATCAATCTCGATCTCGTCTGGATCGCGGCGCTGCTCGCCTGCGGCATTGCCTTGCTCATGGGATAGAGCGCCGCGTAACCGCCAAGAGGACGCCAATGACGATCCGGGTTGCCGCCATCGAGGTCAGCCACTGGCATGCGCTTAACGACGCCGCCTACCTTCGCCACCTCGTCGCCATGCCGGACGTGGAGCTCGTTGCCATCCAGGACTCCGACCCGGGCATCGTCGCGAGACGCGCAGCCGAGGTGGGCAAACCACAGACCTTCACGAATTACCGCGACATGCTTGCGACGGCCCGCCCCGATTTCGTCCTGGCGCTTGGGCGACACCGCCAGATGGCCGCCATCGCCCATGACCTGCTCGATCGGGGCTATCCCTTCCTGATGGAGAAACCGATGGGCATCAACGCGGCCGAGGTGGAGGCGGTGGCTGCGAAGGCGAAGAGGCTCAATGCGTTCGTCGCCGTGCCGCTGGCCCAGCGCTACGCGCCCTTCGCCACGCGCGCCCGCGAGCTCATTGCCGCGGGGCGCTTCGGTCCGCTGTCGCACATCTACGTTCGCATCAACCGGCCGGCGCCGGCGCGCTACCCAGCCTGGGATTGCGCCTGGATGCTGGATCCCGCCGAAGCCGGCGGCGGGTGCCTGCGCAACCTGGGCCCGCACGGGTTGGACATGTTTCTCCACCTCACCGGCGAGGATGCGCAGGTGACTGGCGCGCAACTGAGCCGGCGGGCCCATGAATGCCCGGTCGAGGACTACGCTTCGGTCATGCTTCGCTCGGCGAGCGACATTCTCGGAACCGTCGAGGTCGGCAACGGCTTTCCGCGCGACGGCACTGACGGCGAGTGGAAGATCGCCGGCCGCGACGCCATTCTCACGATGAAGGACGGGATCATGAAGCTCGCCACCGCCAAGGGCGACGAGACTTTCCCGGGCGCCACCGTCACCGCGCCCTATTTCACCGCGGTGCGCGATGCGCTCGAACACTGGCAACGCGGCGCGGCACCACCGATCAGCGTCCACGACTGCGCGCGGGCCGTGCGGTTGATCGATCAGGCCTACGAGCGGGCGGGGTACTGAGTTGTGCAGAACAAATACCTGTCCCTGGCTGCGAGCGCGGATCGCCCGCACTGTGCGCTGGTCCTGACGAATCGAGCAACCTCTCGGTTGTCATGCCCCGCTTCATGCGGGGCATCCAGTAATCACGCGCGACAGGTTGAGGCGAAGGCGTTCCAAATTGGACGTTCGGAGGTTACTGGATCGTCCGCGTACGCGGACGATGACGATCGAGTGTATGGTAACCGCTTAGGTTATCGAGCTAAGCCCGCGCATGACGGCGGCTGCGATCATTCGCCTGTTGCCAAATTCCTTGGTTCAGTTGATACGGTGAGCAAATGCGTTTTGGAAACTCAAAGATGATACGCGTTTATGCGCTGCATGGTCTCGTTACAATTGCATTGCTGCTCGCAGCAGTGGCATCGGGCGAAGCCCAGCAATGGCCGACGAGGCCGATCAGGGTGGTCAGTCCGTTTCCCGCGGGAAGCGCCTCCGATACCACGAGCCGCATTGTGCTCGACCAGATATCTCAGCTGCTCGGGCGGCCCATGGTCATCGAGAGCCGGCCCGGAGCCGGAGGCAGGCTCGGATTTGCCGAGGTCGCCAAGGCCGAACCTGACGGATACACACTTGTGACCAGCTCATCCTCGATGGGCTCCGGGGTCGTTCTGCACAAGAGCCTTCCGTACGATCCGGTGCGCGATTTCGTTCCGGTGGCGCTATTCGGCATTCAACCAAACGTGCTGGTTGCCTCCACCCAGAGCGGGTTCAAGACGGTCGCCGATCTGGTTGCGGCCGCGAAGGCAAAGCCAGAGACGTTGACCTTTGCGTCGGCTGGGATCGGCTCCACATCGCACATGGCTGCCGAGCGCTTTCGCCTCGCGGCCAATATCGACGTCCGGCATATCCCGTTCCGCGAAGGCGGGCTCACGGAAGTGATGGCCGGGCGGATCGACTTCTATTTCCTGCCGCTGGCAGCGGCCGCCTCGGCGCTTGCCACGGGAAAGCTTGCCGTGCTGGCCGTGAGCACGCCAAAGCGCGCAGCACTGTTGCCGAGTGTGCCGACGCTTGCCGAAGCGGGTTATCCCAACGCGGGGTCCTCCTT